>JASFGJ010000154.1:0-8273 GCA_050123815.1 Desulfobacteraceae bacterium | reverse complement strand
ATACCTCATCAAGATTGGAGATGAAATCAGCATCCGTGATAAGAGCAAGAAGGTTCAGGCCTTGACCGATGCCTTGGAGGCAGTGGCTCGCAGAGGCCTACCCCAATGGCTGGAGTTTGAAAAAGCACAGTTGAAGGGTGTTGTGAAGGGTTTTCCTGTTCGTGATGATCTGACCACGCCAATGCAAGAACAGCTTATTGTTGAGCTCTACTCCAAGTAAGTCGTCGGGTGCTCTATGGCGTGGCCCGATTTGTTTGGCGCATGAAATGTTGTACATATTTTAAAGGTTCCACATCCTGCTTGCAGGACATAATTGCTATATACTATCGGAGACGTGCAGTCTCCTCAAGCATCGCGGCAACGGCCGTGTATTAAACCTTCCGATGCCCATGGCATAAACGGGGGGCTGCTTACTAATCTTTAAGGCTGGAGATACGGTATGCCATCAAATGAACTTATGTATATGAACTGGCGAGAGATGATCAAGCCGGCAAAGGTGCAACTGTCCAGCACACAGACATATGGCAAGTTTGTGTGTGAGCCTTTGGAGCGAGGCTTTGGGATCACCTTGGGTAATTCGTTGCGTCGTATTTTGTTGTCCTCCTTGCACGGTGCGGCGATTACTGCAGTCAAAATCGATTCGGTTCAGCATGAGTTTAGTGTCGTTCCGGGTGTTCTCGAAGATGTGTCTGAAATAATTCTGAACTTGAAGCAAGTTCGTCTTAAAACAAAAGATATCGAGCCGCGGACGCTCACATGCGACACTCACGGAGAAGGCGTTGTCACCGCCGGTGATTTCATTAGTCCGGATGGGGCGGTTGAAATCCTCAATCCGGAACTGCCGATTGCGACATTGTCCGAAGACGGCAAACTTGCCATGGAGATGACGGTCAAGGTCGGAAAAGGCTACTCCCTGTCCGAAAATAATAAGGATGAGGATGCACCCGTCGGCACAATCTCCATCGATGCAGTTTTTTCACCGGTCAATCGGGTGAACTATGTTGTGGGCAACGCACGCGTTGGTCAGCGGACCGATTATGATAAGCTCACACTTGAGGTTTGGACCGACGGCAGCGTGGCTCCGATAGATGCCGTGGCTTACTCTGCAAAGATATTTAAAGATCAGATGTCGATTTTTATCAACTTCGACGAAGAGGCCGAACCGGATCAAACGCGCAAAATAAAAGACGAGGGTATTCCGCAGTTCAACGAAAACCTTTACCGCAGTGTAGAGGAATTGGAACTTTCCGTGCGCAGTGCCAACTGCCTGAAGAATGCAGAGATTAACAAGATATATCAGCTGGTTCAAAAGACCGAGACCGAGATGCTTAAAACCAAGAATTTTGGTCGTAAATCACTCAATGAGATCAAGGAGGTCCTGGCGGAAATGGGATTGTCTCTTGGTATGAAGTTGGAAGATTTTGAACCACCGCCAGAAGATATCGAAGAAGAAGGGGAGTAGGCGTATCCATGAGACATAGAAAATCCGGCGTAAAGCTCAATCGGACTTCCAGTCATCGACATGCCATGTTTCGAAACATGGTGACGTCGCTGTTTAAGCATGAAAGAATCCGGACCACCGATGCCAAAGCCAAGGAGCTGAGACGGTGGGCCGATCGGATTATAACCCTGGCCAAAAAAGGCGACCTGCATGCCAGACGCCAGGCACTGGCTATCGTGCGCGAAAAGGATGTTGTGCACAAGCTGTTCGAGCAGGTACAGGATCGTTTCGGCAAAATAAACGGCGGATATACCCGCATCATCAAGCTTGGCAGGCGTCCCGGTGACGCCGCCGCCGTCTCATTGATTGAGTTGATCAGCGCCGACGAAATTGAAAAAAAGAAAAAGAAAAAAGCCAAACCCGCGGCCAAGAAGCAAGCCAAACCCGCCGCCGAAAAGGCTCCCGCCAAAAAGACCAAAGCAAAGGCGGACAAGGCTGCCGCTAAGGAGCCGGAAGAGGAAATTCAGCAGGCAGCCACCGTGCAGGAACCTGAGGCGGAGTCAGCCACGGATGAAAGCGCCACGATCGAGGCGGCGCCCGAAGCCAAGGAGACCGGCAGCGACGATGAAAGTGCCGACGCCGCTGTGGAAGCTGAGGCTGAAGCCGCCGCGGAACCGGCTGAAGAGCCGGCACCTGCTGAAGATGAAAAGCCCGCCAAGAAGAAGCCAGCTAAAAAGAAGACAGATAAAAAAGAAGAGTAAGTATCGAATCACCGTATGGTTTGGCCCCTGTTGCGTTTGTCCGCGACAGGGGTTTTTGGTTTTCTGACGGCGTCTCGTCAACATAAAAATCCTCGTTATTTGAATCTCTCCGATTGCATTCCTGAAATACAAAATAGTTGCCGTCAGAGGTTTAAGTTTTAAGTTTTAAGTGTTAAGTTGATGTATTCTATCGATTTCTATGTGTTTTAGTAGGGCAGGCCTGTCCCGCTGGTCTTGTGCGGGAGCTCTGTCCCTGCCTGTTGGCCGGCGCAGAGGCCGGCCCAGCGATTTGGGTTCTGCCATCATCAAATAGATGGTCCTCGTAGGGCAGGGCTCCGTCCCTGCCAATCGGCCCGGCGCAGAGGCCGGCCCTGCTTTTTGTTTTTTCGGAACAATTTTTGCATATTATTTGACTAGAAAGGCTCAATGGCCCATTTTATTGTTAGGGGAATGTTAGTAAGGCAAGGGGGGAGGATGGCTTTGTTGACGGAGTAACATCATGGAAAAACGATTGTTTTTTGGTTTGTTGCTTGTTGTCGGCCTGCTTTGCAGTGCAGCCAATGCCCGTGAGTATCAAGTCAGCCGGCGCTATTATGATGACGGAATTTTGAAAGGATTTGGGTCAAATATCGTCATTGTCGGCACACCTGAGCAAACTTTAAAAATAACACGCTGGCTCGATCAGATATCTTTTGTCCCAAAAGGATACGATACCCTGCGGAGCATCTCCAACAGCGCCCATGAGCTTGTCATCCAGCATTCCGATCATGCCCTGGCATCCGCCGGACGAACACGGGCCGCAATGACCATGAACTTGATCAATGGCAACGGTGACGACGTCCATATCATCTTCGATGCACGCATCGACGACGACGGAAGCCATATGGTGTACAACGCCCGCCGCGAGCTGATCGAGTATACTGCTACGCAAAACCTTTTTCACGAACTGGCTCACGCCATGCACATGATGAACGGTACCTGGCGTTATTTTGCATCGGAAGCACAGGCCATTGAAGAGGAGAATATTTTCCGTCGACAAATGGCCGAAATACAAGGCCGTCCGGCCACCCAGCGCTATCGGGTAGCAGGTGTTTTAGTGAATGAACCCGAGTTCAGTGAACATCGAACATCGAACGTTAAATATTGACGGACTCGTAAGAAGTCGCCAATAAGCAATATTTTAAACTACCATTGAGATTAAGCCTCCTAACCTTCAATTATGCAAAAATAAACAGAAATCGATAGAATATATTAACTTAAAACTTAAAACTCTGACGGCAACTCTCCCTGTATTTCTGGAAGGCAACCAGCGAGATTTTAATAACGAGGATTTTTATGTTGGCGAGGTGCCGTCAGCTGCCCATTAGCATCTTGATAATACGAATATTATTTGCCATATTGAGAGTTCCATCAACGACGTAATCTATACTCGAGCAGGCTGATGTATAACGCTTATTTCGGATTTCGTGAAAAACCGTTCAAGCTAGTTCCAAACCCGGACTATCTTTACTTGAGCAAGAGCCATGAAGATGCGTTGGCGCATCTGACATATGCCGTCGATCAAGGGGATGGCTTCGTGGTGATTGTCGGTGAAGTCGGAACCGGTAAGACGACCCTGTGCCGTAACTTTCTGGAACAGTTGGATAATGAGACAGAGTCTGCCTATATTTTCAATCCTCGCCTCAATTCCACCCAACTGATGTCCAGCATATGCAATGAGTTCGGGATTAAAATATCCGGAAAGCAGGATATCAAGGAACTGCTCGATAAACTCAACACCTATCTGATCGCCCAACACCGGTTGGATCGCAAAGTGATCCTGTTGATCGACGAGGCTCAAGGGCTTTCGGTTGAGAGCCTGGAGATGGTGCGATTGATCTCCAATCTGGAAACGACCCGCAGTAAACTGCTGCAAATCATCCTGGTCGGTCAGCCGGAACTCGAACAGAAACTCGGATCGCACGAATTGAGGCAACTGGCTCAACGGATATCATTGAACTGCCACTTAGAGCCTTTGACGGCGTCTGAAACGCACGGCTATATTCAGCACCGTGTCAGTGTCGCCGCCGTTCACCCTTCCGAAATTTTTTCCTCCGGGGCTTGCCGCCGTGTGTTTGAATATTCCGGCGGCGTACCCCGGTTGATTAATATTATTTGCGATCGTGCGCTGTTGGCTGCCTTTAGCCAGAATATACCGAAAATCGACGATTCGTTGATGAAAACTGTTGCTGCGGAGCTTAACCGCCGTGGACGGGAAATCATTGCCCGAAAAATCCCTTCGCGTCTGATCTGGATGGTCGTGGTGTTCGTGGTTGTGGTTGCATTAAGCCTTTGGGGATACTACAGGCTGTTGTCCGATCTATTTTCAAAACGAGCGCCGGCACAATCGACCCTGGCAATGATCAGTGGTCCGCAACCAGCCCAATTGTTCAAGGTGCCGGCATATAAGGTCCCGGAGCCGGCGGAGCGCCAACCCAATGAGATGATCGAACAGCCACTGCTTCTCCCCCGGGCCGCCAAGGAACCCCCGGTCCGTCGATCGTCAAAACTGCCGGAGATTATTGCCGGTATGACCATGCACGCATCACGTCTAAAAGCCATGGCGCTTTTATCCGGAATGTGGCAAAAACCACCGCCGAGACAGGATCGACTCTCCGCCGATTTGAACGATGCCGAATTTTTCATGAAAGCCGCTCGACAAATCGGTCTGCGTACTTTTGCAATAGAGGATGACTGGACCTTGATCCAATTGGTCAACTTGCCGGCAATCATCGGTTTCAAGCAGCCCGAAACCGGGGAAAAAATTTTCCTGGTCTTGATTGGCTGGCGTGGTCGTCAAATCCGGATGTCGGCTGATACATCGGATAAACTGATTGAGATCGACATCGATCAACTGCAGCAATACCAACACGGTCCGGCATATGTTCTATGGAAGAATATCCTGGGCTATGATTTTATTATTGGGCAGGGAGCTGATCCAAACGCCTTGTTGCGGGTCAAGAAGCTGCTTCTGGGTATCGGTTATGATGAGATCATTCCGACGCCGGTGTATGATTCCTCCCTGCGCAGATCCATTAAAGATTTTCAAACCCGCCATCGGTTGAAGGCCGACGGCCTTGTCGGACCGCTCACCAAAATATTGCTGATTCGGGAAGCTGGGGATATCGATTTACCGTTGTTGAATCAAAACAGGGAGGACGGCGCATGAGCACCATCCTCAAAGCGTTAAAAAAACTCGAACAAGACAAAGAGCCCGTGGGTGCCAGAGACCTGTCCCACACATTGGCAACAGCCGCTTCAGCAAAGGGGCGGTCAGCTGGTCGATTTAAAAGCTCGCAACGCCTGCTTCGTGTTGCAGTGATTGGAGCGGTCTTTGTCGGGGCTGCCGGCGCGGCGGTCTATTTTTACATGCAGTCCAGACCGACGGTGACCCAGGTTCCCCAATCGTCCGAGTCCGTTCGAAAACCAGTACCATCACCACAGGCAAGCGCGCCGATACAGCGTGCCATAAACCGTTCCGACGGCGATACATCGCAACCCAAGCGGCTTGCACCACAAGCCAAACCGGAACGCCAAAGGAAACGGCCGCCCGATCCGTCGCCACGAAGCGCCACCGCAGATGCCGTGACGCAGGCCAAACCGGTGCTGCCGAAACCCATCGAATCCCGTGAGCGTTTTGAACAAGGTAAGAACCTGCAAAAGGCTACACCACCCGATGCAGCAAAGGCCTCAAGAGCTGAAGCCGATGCAGCCGGCCCCCCTCGGAACGGTCCAGCCCGCCCCGCAGCGCCAACCGGATCGGTGCCGCCTGCCGATCCGAAATCTGCGAATGAATCCGCTTACGCAAACGCCGATCGGCTGACGGATAACCGTCTTAAAATTCAAGCCATCGCCTGGTCACCGGTCCCCGATGAGCGTATGGCGGTCATCAATAGCAGCATTGTGCGCGAGGGGGGCAGCGTGGAAGGATTCACGGTGGTCGCAATTCGTTCAGACGATGTCATCGTCAGAGAGAAAGGGCAGCTGTACCGAGTCATCTTTGGATCCCCATAGACGTTAAGACAATGTTTTTGGACTGCGTTATCGGTCGTCGCGGTATTACAATACGGCTTAGGGGTTGGATCACCCTTTTTGATGTCAGTAATTCTCGGTGAATGCGATTCATTACAATTATTAAGGATTTTCCAAGAGCCGCCATAAAAAAATCGCGTTATACAGGCGCTGTGGGAGCGGCGTCTCGCCGCGATAAGGCCTTCTCATAGCTTTGAGGTCTCGGCGAGACGCCGCTCCCACACCAAATCATGTTTGCCGAGAATTGCTGTTTTGATGCGGCATCTATTGCTTTTTGCCTTCTGATTCGATAAGTTGGCGGATAAACTTTTCGTTCCACTTTCACAAAAAATAGGATCTCGCCATTTCGATGGAAGCGTCGGAAATACTCAAAGACAAGGTGATTCTGGTTGTCGATGACGAACCGGATGTCCTTGATACCGTTGCCGATATCTTAGATACCAGCCTGATTACAAAAGCCAAGGATTATGAAACCGCCCGCCAATATTTGATGACCTATACCTATGATATCGTGGTCTTGGACATTATGGGGGTCAATGGCTTCGATCTGCTCAAAATGTCGGTTAAAAGAGGGTTCCCCGCTGTTATGCTGACCGCCTACGCCCTCACGCCGGAGGCGCTGGAAACCTCCATCAAGCTGGGCGCCGTCAGTTTTCTGCCAAAGGAGAAAATGAGCGAGTTGGATCAATTTCTGGCCGACATTGTCAGTGGCGGCAATCAACCGGCATGGGGGAAGCTCTTTGCTAAACTGAGCGGGCTGTTTGGCCGTCGATTTGGATCCGATTGGATGGAACGCAATCGGTTTTTCAGGGAGTTTAAAGCCGCTATCGATAGAGGGGATGACGAATAACGTCCGACAAAGGGGTTGACCGAAACGGCTCCGACCACCGGCGGAGATCGGCTGCCCTGGTACTCGAACCAATGAAGGAGGATAATGATGAATCGTTTCGTATTAAGAGCAGTTTTGATTGGTTTGGCTGTCTTGATGATGTTTGGACTGGCAATGGCCAAAAAGAAAGCACCCGAAGAATACAAGGTCGGCGCCGTCTTTTCGGTGACCGGACGCGCCTCGTTTCTTGGAGACCCTGAAAAAAAGACGGCTGAAATGGTTGTTGAGCAGATCAACAAGGCCGGTGGGATTAACGGCGTTCCTCTGAAACTGATTGTCTACGATGATGAGGGCGATGCAACCAAATGCAACCTGCACGTCAAGAAACTGATCAATCAGGATAAGGTCACCGTCGTGATCGGACCTTCCATCAGCGGGCTTTCCCTGGCTGTCGTCCCGGTGTTTGAGCAAAACAAGACCCCTTTGGTTTCATGCGCCGCCAGCTATAAAATTGTTCACAATGCCAATACCGGCAAACCTTATCCCTGGATATTCAAAGTGCCCCAGTCCGACAGTATGGCCGTTGAGGCGATTTATACCCATCTGCAGGGCAAAGGTGTGAACAAAATCGCTGTTATGAGTGTCACATCCGGTTTTGGCGCCAGCGGACGGCAAGAGTTGCTCCGTCTGGCAAAAGCGTACAACATGGAGATCGTGGCGGACGAAAAGTACGATCCCAAGGATACGGACATGACCGCCCAATTGACGAAAATCAAAGGGCTGGGACCCCAGGCCATCGTCAACTGGTCCATCGGTCCCACTCAGGTGACGGTCCTGCGCAACCGGCGCGACCTGGGCATGGAAAGCATTCCGTTCTATCAGAGCCATGGGTTCGGCAGCCGAAAAAATATCAAGCTGGCTGCCGGCGCCGCCGAAGGGGTTTATTGCCCTCTGGGCGCGTGCAACATTGCCCCGTTGCTGCCTGAGGACCATCCCCAAAAAGCAGTGACGATGCAGTACATGAAGGATTACACGGTCAAATACAACGAACCGCTGAGCTCTTTCGGCGGGCATGCCTGGGATGCCATCCAACTGGTGGCCGGTGCCCTTAAAGCCGTGGGCGCAGACAAAGCCAAGATCAGGGACTATTTGGAAACCAAAAAGAATTTTG
>JASFGJ010000153.1:0-8395 GCA_050123815.1 Desulfobacteraceae bacterium | reverse complement strand
AGAATATAAGCGCCCGAGACGAAAATTGCGTATATGCCTTCCATTCGGGTCCATGTGGCGATCAGGAGGCAGATACAGCTCAGGCAAAGATCGACGTGAAAACCGCTGCGTTGCTTTTCCTCATCCTTTTGCCGTATGAAATAAAATATCCCGAGGCTCAAAAAAAACCAGAATATCGGACCCCGGACAATATTGACGCTGCGGCTGACCAGTACCGGCATTAACGCGTAAAGCAATACCGTGAGAAGCGATAGCGTTCTGCTCATAAAACGCTTGAGTGTAAAGTAAAGTGGAAAGAGCGTGGCGGTGCCGAAACAAACGGAGACCACACGCCCGGCAGTGACCCAGTCGCGCACAATGGCGAATACGGATGCAATGAACACCGGTAGTATGGAGATAGACCTCAATTTGCAGGTGGCGATATTGTCCCACTCACCAAAGAAGATGGACCGTGCTTGGTGAATATAGTGGATGGCATCCGGATTAATGATATGGCTCGCAAGGCAAGCATAAATCCGAATCACCAGCGCCAGAAGTATGATCCAGCTCAATGGGTGCGAAGCGAGGTCCTGAAGGCGTTTCGTCAGTTGTGTGGGTTTTCTACTCAATGTTGGCTATCATTTCGTATTGGAAAGCTATCTTGGGTTGATGGGTATAATTGCTGCTTTGCGCAATGACCTGCTCGGCCCGTTTGCGGTCGTATCGTTGGTACAGGCGCTGCTGCCGCTTGCGTTCATCGGCTTCGACCTCAATTAATATATCCGCATAGGTAATTCGGGTTTCCGGGTTGGCCTTGACATAACATCGTATCCGTTTTTTTTTGCAGTACTTGAAAAAAGGTTCCAGCTCATCAACTTCCTTGCAAGGATTGTAGTACTTGCGGCGGAAGATGCCGAGTACGTCGACGCTCATGCAATCATCATCGATAACGGCGACATCTTTTGCGCGAAACGGTCCGAAACCATATTTGCGCATATACTTCGCCAGGGTGGTTTTCCCCACTCCCTTATTGCCCTTGATGCACACAATCACATAGGGTTTTTTTTCCAGGCAGCGATTGATAAGTGTTGATAACTCTTGATACTGACGAGTGCTAAGTCCTTTATATTGAATTGTATTTCCCTGCTCATCGGTTATTTTCAAGGCCATCGCAACACCCCACTTCAAATTTAATTTTAAATGAATTTCTAACAGGCGATAGGCGAATGTGCAATGTTTTTTTAACCGATCAGGTCGGTGTCCCGGGGTATCTATTCATCCCGCCGGGATGATGTGGAAGTGAACAAAAGATGCCATCGAGGAACTCTTCTATGTCTGACTTTACTTCTGCTACGGACAATTCATCCAAACATCGGCTGATTTCATTTCCGTCGCAACCCATTTGTTTGCAGGGGACGCAGTCCCAGTGTTTGTGGACAATTTTACCATGGTCGGCCAAAGGGGCCCATTGATGGAAATTTCCCGGGCCAAAAATCGTGATGGTTGGCGTCCCGACAGCCGCTGCGATATGTCCGCCAGCCGTATCGACGCCAATGGATACGGCGCAACGTTTTAACAGCGCCGGCATTAAACCAAGCGGCGTTTTGCCGGCCAAATTGACGACCTTGCTTTTGCACTGTTGAACAATCAAATCGGCTGAACCTTGCTGGGCCGCTGTCCCGGTGATGATAACGCTTGCATCATATTTGTCCGCGATCCAATCCATAATAGCCGCATGTTTTTCCAAGCCCCATGCTTTATAGTCCCACAGCGAAAAGGGGTGAAAGGCGATCAATCTGGCATCGGGTGAGATTTTCTCCGATTGCAATAATTTCTCCGCCTCGATATTCTGTGTCGAGGATACGTCGCACCTGGGGGAGCTATCATCGGTGTCAATGCCATAAGCGTTCAGCAAACTCAGATAATACGCTGCCATATGAAGATTGGGCGATTTATCCGGGTATACCAGGTGGGTGTAAATGCGATTGCGCCAGATCTTATTGTACTTTCCAAAAAAACTGATGCGTTGTTTTGCACCGGTAAGCAGACTCAATATGGCGCTGCGGTCACCGGTCCGCAGATCGAATACGGTATCATAATCCGCACGTCGAACATCGATGATGAATCGTATATATTGTCGCAATCGTTCAAAGAGATTATCGGCCGGTGTTTCAATTGATAGAACTTCGTCGACCCACTGGCATGCGTTTGCCAGCGCTTGGGCTTTTTCATGTACAGCCATCACCAGAAAAGCGTCGGGAAAAGACGCTTTGAGCGCACGCAGGCAAGGAAAGGTGACAATCACATCTCCCAAATCGCCGAACTGTATCAACAGGATTTTATTGATACCTTGACGGTCGATGCCGCCACCCTTGATCCGTTCAACATTAGCCAATTGGTTTATCCTTATTCAGTGTGCCGAGATTTATTGGTATTCAAATCCCTGATGATCATGTATCGATAAAAGACACCAACAAAATTGGAGACGGCGATCAGCATTCCGGCAGCGCCGTCCAGAAATCCGAGGCGGATGACATAGGTGTGCACAAATGAGTAGCAGGCATGGGAAACGGCAGTCCATACCGAGGCCCGTCGGCCATTGCGATGCATCTCGATTGCCTTGTGATGCGCGTACCACGCAGCGCGATTCAAAAAATCCTGCGGCGATTTGAACGAATGGTGAACAATGGCCTGGGGGAATTTCCTTGCCGGCAGTTTCGTTTGAATCGACTCGTGGATGATATGGTCACTGAAGCGTGCCTGATCTTTCCTGAACACGCGGACCACCCAGTCCGGCCACCATCCGCAATGTCTGACCCATCGATCCTGGTACATGTTCTTCCTGCGGACGGAAAAGACGCATGTTGGATTGTCTGCGATTGCTTTGCGGATCTGTGCAGCCAGACGGGAAGGAACACGCTCATCGGCGTCGATCGATAAGATCCATGGGCCCCGAGCCAACTCGACGGCCCGGTTTTTCTGAGCCCCCTGACCACGCCATCTCTCCACATAAACCTTATCCGTGTACTTCTTTGCAATCTCTACTGTATCATCGGTGCTGCCGCTGTCGACAATGACGATTTCATCCACCCAGGACAAGCTTTCCAGACACTCGGCCAGATTGTCCGATTCGTTTTTGGTGATCACCGTCGCGCTGATTTTTGTTTGGTCGGTCTTCATTGAAATCCCTTTTTTTTAATCAACCTGCCGACGCAGAAATCGAATTAGACGCTCACTCATTTTTTCATAGTTGCGCTGCTCGAAGACTCGGTGTTGGAGCCGCCGTGATCGTTGCGCAATATCCTCACGCGCCATTGATAAAATGGTTTCGACCTGTTTTTGTATCGCCTCTTTTTCAAAATCACAAATAAATGCGCAGTGATCGTTCAAAAGGGTTTCGTACTCCGGCATTCGATTGACCAGGACGCTCAGCCCCAAAGCCCCGTATTCAACGGTTTTGGTCGGAGATGCCGTAATATACGTTTTTGTGTGAGGAAAGAAACAGATCCCCACATCCGCCTTGGCAATACAATCGAAAAGCTCCGAGCGCGGTAGCGCCGCGTTAAAACGAATACGTGAATCATTGAGACGCCTGATGTCCTCCACGGCTTCGTTTTGGCTGGCGCTGTAATAGTCCAGCCGAAACGGCTTGTGCTGCGCCATGAACGCCTCATTGATGATATCAAGACGCCGGAGTTTGTCTACGGCTCCGATGTAGACGAAACGAACCGGCCCTTGTTTGGGACGCATTGGCTGTATGGGACGGTGCGAGAAGTCAAACCCCATGGGCGTTGCTTGATGGGGGATCTTCAGATCCGGATAGAAAACATCTTTATGGGTTTCGGTAATGGGCATGTAGAAATCGCAGGATTCGATCATTTTGCGTTCACGCCGTGCCGCCAGATAATATTCGATACGCTTTCGTACAATGGCACGTTTTTCAAAATAGGCTTGTTCCAACCTGCGGTGACTGTGCGGAAAAGACTCCCAAAAACCGATGGATGCCGGCAAGCCTGCGCGCTGAATCTGGGCAAGGGCATGAAACAGGTTGCGTACGATGATCACATCGAACCGATCCAGGTCCAGCGTTGCGTTCAACGTGGCAACCAATCCGTGACGCCGCCGGGAGTAGGGCAGGACGATGCGATCCTGATGATGCTGTGGGCTCTTTTGCTGTTTTGAAAAAAACACTTTGGCGCAGCGGATGTCATTGGACGGGTCGGTTTTAAACAGGCCCTCGATGGCGCTGTGGTCGGCTTGGGCATTGACATCGGCGATCAGCAGAATATTCACGCGCTCCATCCTTACGTGTTGGATTCTTCCGAAGATGCGACAATACGGCCTTCCGGACTTAAAGCGGAATATCCGCAAAGCGCCCTGGTGCGTCTTTCGGCTCGGATGCAGTCGAGTTCTTCGTCCAGTCGATCCCGCCTGGTGTGTTTGATGGCGGGGTGGTCGAGATGGTATTGCAGACCGGTCCAATAGAGGTTTATGATGCGATAACCGCTGTGAAACATGCGATAGCAAATATCGGAATCTTCGCGACCCCAGATCCCATCAAAGGTTTCATCATAACCATCCACCGTTTTAAATATCTGCCGCGGCATGGATAGATTGCAGCCCCGAAGGGTCACCTGAAACCGTTTCTTGCGGGCCATATGCTTGCCCAGCGATGGACAGTACCATGCATTTTTACGGTTTCCCAAACCCCGGGCCAACAGCGACGGCGGGTTCAGCGCCCCCTGTTCGAGACTCTTGCGGGTCAATTGCCGCGGCAAAAAGACCCGTTTGCCCTGAAGAAAACAGTCCTGCTGCGCGTTTTCGATATGATCGCGGATAAAGGATGGGTGCAATACCACGTCATGATCGATGAAGATAAAATAATCCCCTGTTGCGTAGCGCACTGCCAGGTTCTTGATCCGGGCCTGGCGGATGCCCGAATCGTCATGACGCACATGGCGCCATGGCCTGGAACCGGGCCGCAGGAGCCGCTGTACCGTATCGGCGGTTGGCGCTTTCGACCCATCGTCGGCGATAATGATTTCAAAGTTGTCGTAGGATTGCTTCAACGCAGAGTTCAGACATACGGCCAGCGCTTCGGGCCAGTTATAGGTGGTAATGATCAGTGATGCTTTCACCGGCGCCATCCCTGTTCGCTCAATAATTCACCAACCTGCTCAAGAACACTTTCCACGCGGATCTCCCCCATGCAGTGCGTGGTTTCGCAGCTGCGCTTGAAACAGGGGCGGCACTGGGGATTGGTCGAGACGATGCGGTGGCCGTTTCCAAAGGGCCCCGTGCGCCAATCCGCCGTGGGACCGAACAGGGCCGCTGTCGGCGTTCCGACGGCTGCGGCGATGTGCATCGGGCCGGTATCGGTGGAAATGACACAGGCCATCTCCTGATAGAGGGCCGCAAGTTCCATAAGACTCGTGCGGCCGGCCAGATTGATGGAATCGTTTTGCATGGTGGTTTGGATCTGATCGATCACCGGCCGATCGTCGGGGCCGCCCGTGAAAAACACGGTGGCGTGATATTTCGCGATCAGACGATCGGCCAGGCGAGAGAAGCGCTCCGACGGCCACAGCTTGGTTTTCCATTTCGCCATGGGATTGACGGCGATGGCCGGTCCGTTGGCTAACCCCCCGGGTGCGTTGCCTTGCAGGTGCCTGGACCGCTGCCGATCCTTTTCGGCGATGGGCAGGCGGTATTCGATTTGCTCACAGGGGATTCCGACCGCCTCGAGCAGCATCAATCCTCGTTTGAGGGCATGGATATCCATGCTCACGGCGGCAATCCGTTCGTTGAGCGCCAGATAGCTGTGCTCTTGATGTTCCAATCCGTGCCCGAATCCGATCTTGCGCTGCGCGCGCACCATCGCGATCAATGCGGCACCTTTAATGGCGGCCTGAAAATCGAACAGCATGTCGTACCGTGTATCGCGCAGCGCTTGGAAAAAAGCTCCCAACTCACGGAGGCTGCGGCGCCAATGGCGGGTTCTCAGATCGCGCAGCCAGCTTTTGCGTCTTGAGATGAGCACCCGGTCCAGGGCCGGATGACCGACCACCAGATCGGCGGCCGCTTCTTCCACCAGCCAGGTGATATGGGCCTTGGGGTAGCGGCGTCGCAACGCATTGAGCGCCGGAAGCGTGTGAACCACATCGCCGATGGCACTGAGCTTTACGATCAATATTTTGGGATCGACCGACGTCATGGCGTACTCCGCGATCGCAGCAGCGACAGAGCGGCTGCCATGATATCGTCCACGCCGATGGCCGTCATGCAGCGGTGATCGGTGGGGCAGTGCGATTTTAGGCAAGGGGCTTGATCGCAGATGCCGGCCACCTGCACCATTGTGCTGGCGGCATTGACCGGTCCGGTGGCCACAGGATCGGTGGGGCCGATGATCGCTACTTGAGGAATATCCAGTGCCGCGGCCACATGCATCAAGCCGGAATCGTTGGTTACGAACGCATGGCAGCTTGCGATCAGGGCCATGGCCTGGCGCAAGGTCGTCTCATGGCATAGGTTGATGCATCGCGGGCCTGCCTGCGAAGCAATCGCTTTGCCGAGGGTCGCCTCACCCGGTCCTCCAAAAATCAGCACCAGGGCGTTTTGCTGTTCGATGAATTTTCGGCTGAGGGCTATGAATCGATCTGCGGGCCAGCGTTTGGCCGTTCCGTATGTGGCGCCTGGATTGATGCCGATCACCAACTGATCCGCCGCCTTTCCAATGCGCTGGAGCCGGCGTTCGGCCGCTTGACGCTCCTTTGGGCTGATGATCAAAGTCAGATTGCGACCGAAGCTTTGCAAACCGGCACCCGTCAGCAGCCCCAGGTAGTAATCCACCAGATGGCCGCGTTTGAGGCGGCCCCAGGTCCGCACACGATCCGTAATCAGCAGTGTGCGGGCATCCGTGGTAAAACCCAAACGTCTGGGGATTTTGGCCAACCACGCCAACAGGGCGGCTTCAAATGCATTTTGAAGCAGGATGGCCAGGTCGAATTGGCGTTTGCGCAGATCGCGCGCCAGACGCATCAATCCATTTAGGCCACGATGGCGGCCCGCCGCCTGATAAACCATGACATCATCCAGGTCGGGATTGTGCTCGAACACCGGCACAACCCAGGGCTTGGCCAGCAACGTGATGCGCGCATTCGGGTAGTTGCGGCGGATGGTGTGCAGTGCCGGGGTGCTCATGATGGCGTCACCGACCCAATTGGCGGATCGCACCAAGATATTTCGGGCGGAAATGGGTGCGCTCATTGTTGGGCTCTTGCTCTCATCTTTTTTAACCACTTCAGTCTGAGTTCGGGGTTCGGCCACTCACAGTAGGGGCGTGTTTTCCAACGTTGGTGCACCCAGAACCACTGATCGGGATACCGCCTGGCATAGGATTCGATGACGCGGTTGTATTGGCGCGTGTTTTCCTCGATATCTTTTGTCTGGTCACCCGTCTTGATCAACGACAGTTCGGGGCCCAGGACGCATTCGAATCCATTGCCCTTGCGAACCAGAAAAAACGGAACGACCGGAGCTTCGCTTTTGAGGGCCAGGACCGCCATGCCCGTGTTGGTGCAGGCGCGATGCCCGAAATAGTCGACAAAGACACCTTCGTACCAATCCACATTTTGATCCATCAGCAGGCCCACGGGATACCCCTTGCGCAGACTGGCGTAAATTTTGCGGATGGCGCCGCGCTGGTTTGAGATCATCTGCGCACCGAACCGGGATCGATACTCGAGGACGAAACGATCCAGCCCTTTTGCATCCAGTGTCCGGTAGACCACGCGCATCGGCATGCCGATCAGGTGGGCGGCGGCCATCTGGATCTCCCAGTTTCCGAAATGGGCGCCAAGCAGCAGCACGCCTTTTCCCTTTGCCATGGCGCTGCGATAGTTGGACAGCCCTGAAATGGTGAAGTACTTGTGCAATTCGTCATCCCTTAACCGCAGGGACCATCCGACTTCAAAGAGAATGCGAAACAGATTTTCAAACACCTTTTTCGCAACGCCTCGGATCCAGGCCTTGGATTTTTCATTTCCGAAGGCCCGGGTGAGGTTGTCGATGGCGATTCGCCGGTGCTTTGCATCCAGGGCGAACACCAGGCGGCCCATGAGCACGGCGGTGCCGTTGCGAACCACCGCCGGCAGCGAACCCAGGATCAGTGCCACGGCTTTAACCGTTCGGTATTGGTATCGATCCAAGATGCTCATGGGGTGTGGATATCAGCTGTGTTGTTTGAAAATTGCATCTGGTGCAGTTTCGTGTATTCGCCCTCGAGCGCCAACAGTTCGTCGTGGGTTCCCGTTTCGACGATTTTTCCTTTGGCAACCACGGCGATCCGGTCGGCTTTGGCCACTGTCGACAGCCGGTGGGCGATCACAACCGTAGTGCGCCCGCGCATCAGGTTTTC
>JASFGJ010000152.1:0-8411 GCA_050123815.1 Desulfobacteraceae bacterium | reverse complement strand
TCATTGATATCTGCCTGATGAGGGTGGCAACCATCCCCAATGCAGAATAAGTCGGTGTTTATAAAAGTATATTATGCGCCTAACAATAAGCCAGCACCACGAGTGCCGGCAAGGTGTTGATTGATATGACAATACTGAATTTGAACCCAAAAGTCAAAGGGCTAAGATATAGGATTTTTTTACTTTGGGGTTTGTTTAGAAATTATGTGTAAGCTTTTTATGTCTGTAATGCCCTCTACCCCATTGCAATTCCTTTCTATTGTGATAATCAAGCAAGATCCTAAATTAATTTAGATGGCATTTGTGAATAAGTCAGTAGCATCAAGCAAAGCACAGTTACATTACGGGTGGATCATAGCTTTTATAGGTACGACCGTTATTTTTTGCTGTCTGGGTCTGGGCCGCTTTTCCTTAGGCATGCTTCTACCTTCTATGGGGAACTCCCTGGATTTGAATTATTCCCAAATGGGGCTCATTGGCACAGGGAACTTTGTGGGCTACATGATTTCCGTAGTTCTTGCCGGCATTATTGCGGGGGCCATTGGTGCTAGGTGGACCATTTCCATGGGACTTGTTTTGGTTGGCGGGTCCATGCTGTTTATCAGCCGGGCCATGGGGTTTCTTGAAGTAATGGCCCTTTTCGGGGCCACCTATGCAGTATATGCTACATTTATTGTTACAGTCATGGTCAACGAGCGGGATTTTGGTGAGAACACGGCAGGCATATTTTGGGCTGCCGTAGGAGGGCTTTCGATTTTTTCGGGCCCTTTGTTCGGATGGCTGTCCGATAGGCTGGGACGAAAAACTGGTATGATGTTGGTTTACACTCTATTTACCATTTCTTATGCTTTGGCTGGGGCCAACCTGCCGAATCCTTTTCTATATGCATCCATTGGTATTTTCGGTCTGGCCGTATGGAGTATTCCAACCATTATGGCGGCAACCGTCGGAGATTACACAGGGCCTGTTCAGGCTGTAAAGGCGTTTGGCTTCATAACCCTATTTTTCGGTGCTGGCCAGATAATAGGACCTTCAATGGCTGGTCTTACGGCAGATATCACAGGAACATTCAGCATGGCTTTTTGGTTGTGTGCATTATTAACCGCAAGTGCAGTCGTGCTGACGTATTTTCTGCGACCGACTTCTGAACCTTAAACACGAATTTGACATATAGAGGGTTTGCAAAAAAGATGAGGCGCTGACATCCAGTAACAGTGTCTGACAAAATTATTTATGTAAACTCTTAGATCAGATCAGCGATAGACATCACTTCGGTGAGCTACGCGAACCACTAAAATCAGCAGTCGCTCATCTTCTATCTTGCTAATGATTCGATAGTTTCCAATGCGATACCGCCAAAACTCCCTCAAGACACCCCTTAATGCTTTCCCGGCAGTTCGAGGATCCTCGGCTGGTGCTATTCGCTCGCTCAGAAAATTTATGATTCGCTTGGCCGACTGACGATCGATTTTCGACAGCTGCTTTTCAGCCTCGGGCGTAAATTCAATCTGCCAAGCCAAGATCGCGCTCTACTTGTTTTATGGGTTTGGATGTTTTGCCGCTTTTGACGAATTCTTCGTATGCTGTTTCGGCCAGATAAGCATCCTCCATATCTTCCATGACGCGTTCTAAGGCTTCGCGAACATAATAGCTTTTCGAGCGCTTTGTGGCCATGGCAAGCGCATTCAATCTTTTTTCCAAATTATCGGGTAGTCTTACCGTTAGCATTTACAGTCACCTTGAAAGCTTTAGAATTGTAATACATGCAATATATGTATTACAATGATTTTGAATTGTCAACTTGTTCCAGGCATGCATCCGAAAGTCTTATAATTTAATTGTGTAAACTTATTAAGTTGGCGGAACAAATTGCACTACCCCAGCACGGACCAGATCCTGATCGTGACTGCCGGTACTGGCATCGTGGCCACCGAGACCGAAGCATGAACCGTTAATGTTGGTGACCTGGTGGCGCATCCCGGTGGACCAAAAACACCGGGATGGAGCGACGGACGATTCAGAATTTTCGTAGTTGCACATTATGCTCAAACAAAGTGACCTGACCTAAGTCGAGCCGTAAAGCCGTAGTTTTCCTGCTGCGAATCCCACCTCCGGCGGGACAAGCGCTGAATATAGAGTTCTCCGGCTTCGGCATCAGCTTAGCAGCAGTTCACATGTCTTACTCTTTGGCGCTAAAATAAACACCACGTTGAGAATGATCAGGGGCAGGCTTAAAAACAGCCCGAACACCGGCAGTACGATATTTGAAACAACTATAAAGAACAGAACAAATGGAATCAGGATGAATCCCAATGACCTGAGGGTCAATTTTTCGGCTGCACATTTTATTTTATTCATATTACGCTCCTGTGCGTCATGTCGTTTTTTTCAGATGAAGCTGCCGCTGCCCGGCATGGCCGGCTTTGCCCCGGAGCCTGCGCCCAGGCATCAAGGACCGGGAGCGATCAGGGGACGGATCTCGGTTATCTTGAACCGAATAGCGGCAACGATGGCATCGGCGGATCGATTGCCGGCCACTTTTCGGATATTCTCCCGAAATGAGTCCAGCACTTCGCCATAGCGCTCAAAGCTTTCCACTTCCAGATAGAGCCTGGCTCCTTTCCAGGTAGCGGGGGCCGTACCCGGTTCCATCACGATGAAGCTTGCCTTGGGATTCTCCTGCAGATTCCTGAAGCTCCGATTGTCGCCGATGGCCATGATGATCGTCTTTTCATCGATCATACGGGGCGAACCGAATACCGCTGCGTTGACCTCGCCGTTTTTGTTGGCGGTTGCCAGCGCACCAATACGCGCCTGCCGATTGAACATCTCCATCACTTGCTTGTTATCCATTAGCGCCACCTTTATCAGGGGTAATGGTCGTAGGGGATTGTTCCCACGCTGCAATATCCCGTAACTTAAGACAGCCTGCCCGCTTATCAAGAGCCAGAGCCCATTAACCTTGAATAGAATCGGTGTTCCGTATGGTAATATTCGGCAACTTCCTGCCGCGTTCGTTATCGGTATGGATGGGAAGATTGCATACAGCTACTACGGAAAAAACCCTGCGGACCATCCCACGGCTGAAGATATCCTCAATGCCATTGGTTAAAACAACCGCCACCCGAAGCCCCTGATCCATTGGCATCGCCCGAATCGTCGGTTCCGTCCGGCGCGGCGGCATCATAAACCACCTTATTTCATCCATTGCCGTCAACGTCGCGGCGCGGAATGATATTGGCGGATTGGGCGACAGGGTTGTAAACCACCACCGCCTCGCCCCGATCCAACTGACGGCGTACCTGATCCACGCGCTGCTGCAGGGAAAGCTTGGTATATCCCGAGTCGGTGCCGTCTCGCGACACGAACTCTTCGAGCAATCCTTGCAACGCCTCCTCACTCAATTCATGGTGGGGGACGATGACTCCTTTTCCTTTGTCGGTGTGTGGCATGTTTGGGCTACGATCAAGCGTCCCGGGAATCGAGGCGCTTGAGCTTCAGGGATTGATTGAGATAACGCACCAGCTGGGCCTGAACTTTACCAAAAACCGAATCTTCCGGAAAATCGCCGCTGGCGTCCGCCTCGCCGGCCGGTGTTCCGGTCAGGATCTCGATACCCTGCTCGATGGTTTCCACCGGCCAGATGCTGAACTGCCCATCATCGACGGCTTTCACCACCTCCCGCTTGAGCATTAAATTCTTTGCGTTGGCGTTGGGGATCATCACCCCCTGCTTTCCGGTCAAGCCCTTGGTTTTGCAGACGTCGAAAAAGCCTTCGACCTTTTCATTGACGCCGCCGATGGCTTGGATATGGCCCTTTTGATTGACCGATCCGGTGACGGCAATGCCCTGTTGGATGGGGATGCCGGACAGGCTCGACAGAATCGCATAGAGCTCGGTGGACGAAGCGCTGTCGCCGTCGATACCGGAATAGCTTTGCTCGAAGGTAATGCTGATGGCCAGGCCGAGCGGATATTTGCGGGCAAATGTACGGCCCAGGTAACCGGAAAGGATCAAAACGCCCTTGTCGTGGGTGTTGCCGCTCATGTTGGCTTCGCGTTCGATATTGATGATGCCGTGCTTGCCCATGAAGGTCTCGGCCGTGATACGCGACGGCCGGCCAAAGGCGATCTCGCCCATCTGGTGGACCGCCAGGGCATTGACCTGCCCCACCACGGCACCGTCGACGTCCAACAGGATCGTATCTTCAGCGTAAGAGGCGTGGATCTTCTCTTCGTAAAGGTTGTAGCGAAAACGGTACTCCTGCATGGCGCGGGCCACGTGGGCGCCGGTCACCACATCGGCCTGCTCCTGCCGGGCCCAGTAGTCGGCCTCCTGGATGGTCCCCACGAGGGCGCCAAACCGCAGGGAGAGCCGGTTCTGGTCGGCAACGATTTGATTACCGACTTCGACAATGGCCCCCACGGCATCCGGTGCAAACGGCATCAGATCGTTCTCTTTGCATACCCGGGCGATGAAGCGGGCGTATTGCTGCGCCGCTTCGGGTGTCAATTCGGTCTCGTAGTCAAAATCGGCGCGTACTTTGAAAATCTTGTTGAATTTGGGATCGTGGTTCTGAAGCAGCTCAAAGGGCCGGTAGTTGCCCACTAGGATGACTTTTACCTCCACGGGGATAGGCTCGGGGCGCAGACTTCCGGTGAACATAACCGGGCCGCGCAAGACATCCTGGATATAAAGCTGCTTGTTCTGCAGGGACCGTTTGAGCGTCTCCCAGGTCTGGGGATCCATCAGGATCGATTCCACCTCGACGATCAGGTAGCCGCCGTTGGCCCGCAGCATCGATCCGGCCTGCACCATGGTAAAATCGGTCACCGCGCCCCCCATGAAGGTTTTGCGGTCGATATGGCCGAACAGATTCTGAAATGACGGATTGGGCTCGAACACCACCGGCGCTCCCTGGAGGCAGCGGTTATCCACCAGGACGTTGACTTTGTACTTATCGAAAGAGAATGCCGGAAAAGGCGTCTCCGGCACATTTTGATGATTGTCCGGGGCGATGAAATTCTCCACTTCTTCCACGATATCGTTTTGAACGGCATCCAGGTACGACTGAATTTGTTCGCAATCGGTGTACTCGCCGCGGATGGGATCGACGCGCTCTTTGACCAGGCGCAGCGCCGTGTCCCGCATCAACTGCTCGGCGGCTTTCTGATGGGATTGTTTGAGTTTGGCGATCTCGGTAAAGCTGTTGCCCATCTGCACCCCTACCTGAGTAAGCGCCTCATTGATATTTGCCTGCTGATCCTCCGGCAGCTGCTGAAACTGCTCGCGGGTCATGGGCTTGCCGTTGACCAAGGGGATCGGTTGGAGCCCTTCTTCCGATTTGGCAATCTGTATGTTCTTCTCTTCGGCAAGTTTTCTCAGCTGCTGCATGATCTGCTGCTCACGCTCCTGGAATTGGGCATGCAGCCGATTGACGCTCTCTTTAAATGCGTCGGATTCGAACTCTCTGGGAAGCTTGATCTGAAGCGAACGCACCAGCCGCTCCATGGACTTGCAAAACAAGATGGCCTTGCCGGTGGGTACGCAGATGGCGTGCGGTCGGAATTCATCTTCGAAATTGTTGACCATGCACCAATCGTCCGGCGCCGTCCGGGTCCGGGCGTGTTTCGAAACGATGTCCTGTACAATGGTGCGCTTGCCCGAGCCCTCCAGGCCGGTGATAAAAATATTGTAGCCCGGTCGGTGCATGTTCAACCCCAAGGTGATGGATCGTACGGCCCGCTCCTGACCGATAACGCCGTCGAGCGGTTCAACCTCGGCGGTGCTGCCAAAATCAAAGATGGCAGGATCACAGCTCTTTCTCAGCTGCGATGGCGACAATGGGGAAAGTGCAGCCATGGGTGGGCTCCTTTCTTTACGTTACCATCCCAACGTCAAATAGTCGTGCATCGAGTTGGCGGCCTGCCGGCCGGCGCCCATGGCCAGGATGACCGTGGCGGCGCCGGTGACGATATCGCCGCCGGCCCAGACCCCTTTCTTGGTGGTTTTGCCGGTGTGGGGCTCCGCGATGACGTACCCCCATTGGTTGAGCTTCATATCGGGCGTATCACTGGTCAGCAAAGGGTTTGCGCCGGATCCGACCGCAACGATGCACAGATCGCACTCCAGTTGGAATTCCGACCCTTCGATGGGAACCGGCCGCCGCCGACCCGAATCGTCGGGTTCGCCGAGTTCCATCTTGAGGCACTCCATCCCGGTCAGGCGTCCTTTTCCGTTGCCCAGGTAACGGGTGGGGTTGGTCAGCAGAAAAAATTCGATCCCCTCTTGTTCGGCATGATGAATCTCATCGATCCTGGCCGGCATTTCGTCGCGGGAGCGACGGTAAACGATCCGGACCTTGTCCGCGCCAAGGCGCATGGCCGTGCGGGCCGAATCCATGGACACGTTCCCCGCCCCCAGCACCACCACGTTCTTGCCCAGGGGGATGGGGGTGTCCACTTTGGGAAATTCGTACGCCTTCATCAGGTTGGCGCGTGTCAGGTATTCGTTGGCCGATAAAATGCCCACCAGATTTTCGCCGGGAATGTTCATGAATCGCGGCAGCCCGGCCCCGACGCCCACATAGATGGCGTCGAAGCCCTGCTCGAACAGCTCATCCAGCGTCACTGTGCGCCCCACCACGGCATTGCACTCAACCTTGACGCCCAGACGCTCCAGGAAATTGACCTCCTGGGCCACGATGGATTTGGGCAGGCGGAACTCGGGAATACCGTATACCAGGACGCCGCCGGGCTTGTGAAAGGCCTCAAATACGGTGACGTCGTGGCCTTTGACGATCAGATCGCCGGCCACGGTCAATCCGGACGGTCCGGCTCCGATGACAGCCACTTTTTTGCCGGTTGACGGCTGGACGGGGGGCAGCTCCCCGGTCCCGTTTTCGCGCTCATAATCGGCGCAAAAGCGCTCCAGGTTTCCTATGGCCACCGGGTCGCCCTTTTTACCCACCACGCACCTGGCTTCGCACTGCGTCTCCTGTGGGCACACGCGCCCGCAGATCGCCGGCAGGGCGTTCTTGCTCCACAGGTTGCGAATGGCGCCGGTCATGTCGCCCTCATTGATCCGGTTGATAAAGCCGGGAATGTCCACTTCCACGGGGCACCCTGCCACACAGCCGGGCTTACGGCATTGAATGCAGCGCGCCGCCTCTTCCTGGGCCATGGCCATGGTATAGCCGGTGGGAACTTCCAAAAAATTGCGCTTGCGCACCTCGGGATCCTGTTCGGGCATGGCCACCCGACGGCCGCCTCGTTTCTTTTTTTCCTTTTCCGCCATCTTATTCTCCCCTTTTCATGTCAGCAGTCGCATCTCCAGCCGTTCGGATAGTGTTTTTGGCAAGGCTAGAGGGAGAAAGCTGTATTGTCACACCGCAACGATCGATAACGCAGCCCGCAAACATTATCTGAACGGCTCTATTGAGCGTCGCGGAGCATACAGTAGTCTTCATAGCACTCTTTTTCTTCCTCGCCATAGGCCTGCAGCCGCAGCATCAGTTCGTCGTAATCGACCTGGTGGCCGTCGAATTCGGGGCCGTCGACACAGGCGAACTTGGTCTGGCCGCCCACGCTGACACGGCAGCCGCCGCACATGCCGGTGCCGTCCACCATGATGGGATTCAGGCTCACCAGGGTCGGTACGCCATACTCCTTGGTCATCTTCGAAACAAATTTCATCATGGGCACGGGACCGATGGCCACCACCTGCTGGACATCTTCTTTTTCCAGGACATCTTTGAGGACTTCGGTAACAAAGCCCTTGACGCCATAAGAACCGTCGTCAGTGCAAATATGCAGGACATTGGACGCCGCCTTCATTTGTTCTTCCATGATCAACAAATCCTTGGAACGCGACCCCACGATCCCGATCACATGATTGCCGATCTGTTTCAGGGCCCTGGTGATGGGATGCATCACGGCAATGCCGGTGCCGCCGCCCACGCATACCACCGTTCCCACCTTCTCCAAATGGGTGGGTCTGCCCAGCGGGCCGATGACATCCTGGTAGCCTTGGCCCACTTTCAGATCACGGAACACGGCGGTGGATTTGCCCACTACCATGTAGATGATGGTGATGGTTCCCTTGTCGGGATCGGTATCGGCCATGGTCAGCGGAATGCGCTCACCCGCCTCGTTGGCCCTGAGGATTACGAACTGGCCGGGCTTGGCTTTGCGCGCAATCAGCGGCGCTTCGATTTCATTCAAAATGACGGTGCCTTCCGCCATCTCCTCTCGCCTGAGGATGGTAAACATGCCTGCACCTCCTGTGTGGACCGAATTCATCCCCTGTGAAAGGCCGCAAAGGGCCGGATGAATCTGGTTTGGATTTTAAGGGCAGCGGACGGGATAAATACCGCCATCTTGCTTGCCTTTGAATCCGTTTTCGGCGTTGCA
>JASFGJ010000151.1:0-8418 GCA_050123815.1 Desulfobacteraceae bacterium | reverse complement strand
CCGGTGGCGCCGGGGCATCCCCAAAACCCGCGCCTGGTAGTGCGTCACCGGATGATCACACGTCAACGGGCGATTTAAACCTCGGCCAAGCCATGAAGACCCCTTCTTTTTGGTTTTTTGCCATTCTGATGGCCGTTTGCGGCGGTGGCGATTACCTGGTGATTACCCATCTCGTACCCATGGTGACGGATGCGGGTATCTCCGCCCGGACAGCCGGCAACATGATGGCGTGGTTCGGTTTGATGGGCATGGCCGGACTCATGATTACAGGACCGGTCAGCGATCGATTCGGAAACAAGCTGCCCACAGTGGCGACGTTTGTGTTGCGTCTGATCCTGTTTGTATTGATCCTGTTTTACAAAAATACGACCACATTTTACGTGTTTGCCCTGATGTTCGGATTCACCATGTTTATCACTGCACCGATCACCACCACGCTGCTGGCCAAACTTTACGGCTTATCGAGCATTGGCCTGATCTCCGGCGTTGTCACGACGATCCACCATTTAGGCGGTGGGATATGGATCTGGTTGGGCGGTGCGGCATTCGACCGTTTCGGAAATTATGATGCGATATTCGGACTCTACGCCGGATCTTCAGCCATAGCGGTTATTTGCGGAATTCTAATCAAAGAAGAAAGGCATCCGGTTGCGAACTGCGTTTTCAGTGATAATAGTTAACGGCATACAGTGATAATAACGAGTTAAACCGCACTTACTTACGCAAGGAGGGTAGCATGTCGGAAAAAGAAAGCACTAAGAAACAGAAAAAGTATGTTTATGTTAAGGATGCCGACGGAATCGAATATGTTTGCAAACTAGAGGATTTAAAAAGGGCTGACCAACTTACCGAGGAAGAAAAAGAGAAGTGTATGAGCCCTCCCGGCGATGCCTGATCCACTCGTCCGCCAGCCTCAACAGCGTTTATCGGGTACCATCGATGCCATGATTTTGAATTCCTCTTGACGGATGGTTGTTTTTGGATTAAAAACACTTTAATCTCAAATAATACTGAGGGATATGGCTTAAGAATTCGGCAGTACCGGCACTCCTCCCCCCCCTGTCCGGTAAAAATCCTTTGTGCTCAAACTCAATCTAGAAATGCGGTCGCGGTTATTGATCCTGTTCTGCGATAACGTCATGGAGGTCGTGTGGTTAGCGAACGGCTGAATTGGCGATTGATATACATCTATCGGGCTTTCGGTTTAACCCCGATAAAAACTGCGGGCCTTTCGTTGTTCTGAATGCCGTATTGGAGGATACGGTTCATTTTCAGAGTGCAGGGGCCCGGCTAAGTATCGCTTGGAGGAGGACAAAAATGAGGAAATTATTGGTATTGGCAATGGTATTGGCCCTTGTCTCACCGGCAATGGCCGCTGACAATTTGACCATAAAAGGAGCGTATGAAGTATTTGGCATCGGTGCGGACAACCTGGAAGAGCAGCAAAACCATGATGGTGTAGACCTGGAAGATGACGACAAGGTCCATTATTTTTATCAACGCTTTCGTGTCCAGCCTCAGTTCAAAGCTGCGGACGGCATTACTGCCAACCTGCGCTTTGACTTTAACGAAGGCATCTGGGGGCAGGACCAGGGTTATACCACCGCCCGTTCAAGTGATACCGCCGAACTGCAGGTGGACCGTGCCTATGTGGATGTCAACAAGGGCATCTTTCGAGTGAGAGCCGGTTTGCAGTTTGTCCCACTGGGCCAAACACAGGTTTTTCGCGACAACCAGCCGGCGCTGGTGTTCAACATCAAAACCCCGGTGATGATTCGCCTTGGCTGGATCAAAGTCAGTGAAAGCATCGGCGTCGGCACCGCGCTCAGCGATGAGTCGGACGAAAATGAAGACACGGACCGCTATCTCATCGACCTGGGCTATAAGACTAAAACCTTTAGCGTTAATGCGTTTTATGCCACGCAGCAAGATGGCAGCACAGGTGACTCTGACGGAGACGGTATCCAGGACAATTATGAAGACCAACCCAACGTGATGGGCGTGCGTGGCAAAGCTCAAGTCGGTTCTCTAGCGCTTGCAGGCGAGGCCGCCGTCTTTGGCGGAGACAACGGCAACGGGACCGATTACGTCGGCACCCAGGTCAATGTCAACGGCCAGATGAAACTGAGCGACGCCCTGACCGTGGCAGCGGATCTGTTTTACTCCTCCGGTGAGGGTGATGCGGATGAACGAAAAATAAGTTACATGGGCAACCCGTTCGCCAGGTTTGATCTTAAAAAAGGCTCCGCCATGGGGTGGGATTTGCTCACCTATGGACGAAATCCTGGTGAACTGTTTACGACAAGTCCTCCCGGCGGTATTTTGCCCGGCGACGTTTTTGATCCGTTCCTGACCGGGGCCGGTGCCATGGGCGGCGGCGTCGGAGCCAAGTTCAACCCGGTTCAGCCGCTAACGCTGATCGGCCAGTTCCATTACATGGTCGGAGAAAGCGACGACACCGGCCGTGCCGAGGCGGAATTTGACAAAGGTTACTCCGTATTGGCGTGCGCTGTTTACCAGCTGGCCCCAAAAACCAGCCTGCATGCCACGTATCACATCGTTGAAGCCGATTTCCTGGAAGACGTGGAAGTCAACACGGCGCAGATGTACACGCTATGGATGAAGGTGGCCTTCTAAAACGATGAAGACCGAAAATCCTGGGCGTTAGCCAGAATCGGTTTGATTGGTTGTTTTGAAGCCGGGGGCATAGCACCCGGCTTCAACCGCAACGATCGATGTGCTGACGCACTTTTGTTCCGGATCTTATCGCCAATGGATGATCAGGAGGGAAGCTTGCCAACGGCAGGCTTCCCTCCTTTGATTTTTAAATCGGTTTTCGGTAGTTGCATCAACGGGCACAGACAATGCGTTTGCACCCTTTGATGCGCCTTGACAACGAATCCAAATCCGGCGCATTATATAGGCTTTACTTTGACCTAATCTCAAACGAAACGGTAACGCTATGTGCAACCAGCGAAATAACAAGTTGGCAAGATCGGCTTTGTTCAAGACGGCAATGATGGTCATGGCCGCAGGGATCGTTTTTGCATCCGCAACAGCCGCCTGGGCTGCGGCGGTGACGCGTATCTTGGTGGTCCCATTCAAGGTGCACGCCGGCCAGGATCTGGCATTTTTGCAGCGCGGCATTACCGAGATGCTGGTTTCACGCCTGGGGCAAAACGATGAGGTGGTGGTGGTTGCCGCCGGCCGGCCCGGGGATGATGTTGCCGCCTTGGCCGACAAAAACCAGGCGGACTATGTGGTCCTGGGGAGCCTGACCGTATTGGGCGACAGGGTGAGCACCGATTCAAGGGTTTTCAAGGGGACCCAGCTCGACAATCCGGTGCTCTCCTTTGGACGCACCGGCCGCCGGCAAGACGATATCATCGACCATATCGATGCATTGGCCAACCAGATCAACACGCGCATCCTCGGCCGCAAAACGGATCCGCCCAGCCAGGTCGGTGTTCCGCCGGCTCCGGTTACGCCGCCTTCGGCTGTCGCCGCCCCAAAAGCCGAACCACCCGCGGCCCCATCCACCCAAGCCGCCACTGGTACCGGAAGTCCCCTTTTGTCCCGGCAGCGAGATGCCGAAGCACTGGCACCGATAAAATTACAGGGGATGAGCAATTTTCGTGAACAGCTCAGCGGTTTGGCCGTAGGCGATGCCGATGGCAACGGTGCGATGGAGATCGTCACCGTAAGCAACGGCCGTCTCACTCTCTTTCGTCTGACCCGGGGGCGTTGGATTAAAATGGCGCAGTACGATGGTTCGGGAAAATTCATCGGGGTGGACATGGCCGATGTCAATCACAATGGCCGGAACGAAATATTCGTGACCAATTTTGACAACACCGAAGCCCGGGTGATCTCTTTTGTGATGGAGTGGGACGGGCAATCCTTGAAGCGCATTGCCGGGAATTTGCCCTGGTACTTTCGAACCGTGGACGTGGCCCGACGCGGCAAGATACTTGTGGGTCAAAAACAGGGAATCGGCGACCGCTTCTCCCCCGGCATCTATGAAATGAAGTGGCAGGCCGGCACCTATGGACCGGGTGACCGTCTGCCCTTGCCGCGCAAGCTCAACGTTTTCGGCTTTGCCTACGGCGCTGTACGTTCTGCGGACAAGTTGGAAGTGGTGACCTATAATTCCAGCGGCTACGTTCAACTGCTTGATCGCAAAGGCTCAGAAGCGTTTGTTTCAACGGAAACCTACGGCGGCGGCGCCAACGCCATCGTGTTTACGAATGAAGAGCAGTGGGACGAACAGGACCACATCTTTTTGCAGCCCCGCATTCAACTTCACGACCTAAATGGTGACGGCCTTCAGGAGATACTAGTGGTGAACAATCAATCCGGCCTGCCCGGCGCAGGGGCTCTGGTTCGCCACCGCTACTACAAAAAGGGCCGCATCGAGTGGCTTGGCTGGCATTCACAAGGCATCCGATCCGTTTTGCACGGCCTTGACATGGCGCGCTTTATCGCCGATTGCGCTCTGGTGGATCTGGACGGCGACGGCGATCTCGAAATCGTGGCCGCCGTGGTCAAGGACACCGCGGGCGCTCTTTCCAAAGGGTCCAGCTATTTGACTGTATTTGATATGAATTAAAACTTCCACCCTGGTGCAATCACCGAATAAATACAGCTCGTTGACAATCCCAGGAACCTCGGATATATGCATAGTAGCATCCAAATTGACAAAAAGGATGGTGGTTTCGGGAACATTAGAAACGTCATATTAATCGTAACTGACTTCAACATTGCCATCCTGCGCAATGCAGGATCAGCTGACCCAAGACAAAACAATCAACAACATCCATGGAGGATTGAATGAGACCCAATCGACTCGTATGGTTTTGGCGCAGTATGTTCATCAGCCTTGTTTGCTCTTTCCTCTTCTGGACACCAGCCACAGCCCTGCAATCACCACCATTGAGCAGCGAAATCAAGGCAACGGTTGGAAAGGTCAAAAGCACAAAGCATATCAAAGTGCCACTGATCACATGGGGTGGTGACCTGGCCACTATTGTCGCCAACGGCAACAGTTCTAAAACGACCGGGGAAAGTATCTTTTCTAAAAAAGGGCTCTCACTGGAATTAGTGCGCCAGGACGATTTTAAAAAACAGGTCACGGCGTATATCCGGGGAGAAACACCGTTTTTAAGGGGTACAATGGGTATGATTAACCTGGCAGCAGAGGTGTTGAACAAGGATCCACGGACCAAGCCGGTTATCATTTACCAGATGACATGGAGTAGCGGCGGAGACTGTTTGGTAGTCAAACAGGGCATCCAGTCAGCTAAAGATCTAAAAGGCAAAACGATTGCGGTTCAGGCTTACGGCCCACATGTGGATTATCTTGCCAAAATCCTCAAAGATGCCGGACTCTCGCTAAAAGACATTCATATCCGTTGGACCAAGGACCTTACAGGAACAACTGATTCACCGGCCGAGGCGATATACAAAAAAGACGTCGATGCCGCTTTCGTGATTATCCCTGATGGACTGATGCTCACATCCAATGGAACAGTGGGCACCGGCGCAGAAGGCTCCGTCAGGGGAGCACGGATTATGCTTTCAACCAAAACAGCCAACCGCATCATTGCGGACGTTTACGCCGTTCGCAGTGACTTTCTCGAATCCCATCGCAAGCAGGTCGAGAATTTTGTCCACGGCCTCCTGCTGGGAACCCAGGAGATTAAAAAACTATTCAACAGCAAGGAGCAGTATCTGTCCGATTACAAAGCGGCGATATCTGCATCGGCCGCCATTTTACTTGACAGTGCTCAAGCAACGGCGGACACTGAAGCCCTTTTTGGCGATTGCGAATTCGTTGGATTCAGGGGCAATGTTAAATTCTTTGGAGATGAGAAATATCCGCGCGGGATGAATCGCCTGGTTGACGAAATTCAGTCCGCCTTTGTAACCATCGGTCTTCTGGGGCGCAAATCCACCTTGGCCCAGGCCAAGTGGGACTATGACGCTTTGCGTTCAGGACTGACAGGAATCGATGATGTTCAAGCCCCTCGTTTTAAGAAGGATGCAGTGGCCCAGGTGGTCGCTCGCAAGCAGGCCATGGGTACGCTTGGTGAAGGAGAACTGTTCAGTCTGGAAATTAATTTCAAGCCCAACCAAAAGGAGTTTTCAGAAGATCTCTATGCGGATGGTTTTAAGCGAGTGGTAGATCTATCCGCCACATATGGCGGAGCCGTCATCACTGTGGAAGGCCATAGCGATCCACACAAATACCTTCGGTTGCAAAAAAAGGGAGCTAGCTCAATCGAATTACAGCGCACCAAGCAGGCGGCTAAAAATTTGAGTATGAACCGAGCCATCGCCGTTCGCAACAGCGTCATCCAATTTGCCAAAAACTCAGCCGTCCCCTTGGATCAGAGCCAGTTTACGGTCATCGGTCATGGCATTGCCCAGCCCAAATACCCCCGGCCCAATACCAAAGAACAATGGCTGAGTAATATGCGGGTGGTGTTCAGGATCATCCAGATTGAAGCCGAAGATGATGTTTTTACTCCTATTGATTAGGTGGAGGACGACCATGACGCATAAAACGCTGTTCATCGTAATTATGCTACTGCCCCTGATGATCATCGGTTGCGGAGAAGACCCCCAACCAGTAAATAAATCCGCGTCCCAGCCCTCCCCTCCTGCTCCGGCTGCCCCTGCAACGAAATCTGAGCAACATGAAACAGCCGACATGAGAGGCAAATGGCCGTTCATTCACAAAGAAGATCCGGACGGACTATTGGCGGAAGATCTTTTGGCTAGAAACTTTTTATTGATCTTCGATGGTTCGGGTAGCATGCAAAAAAGCGATTGCGCCGGCTCCAGTCGAAAAATCGATATTGCCAAACAAGCCGTGGTAGCCTGGTCGAAAAGCTTACCGCTCAAGGCCAATCTGGGCCTGTATGCGTTTCATAACAACGGCGTTTTGACCTTGCCCATAACACCGGGCAACCGGAACGAGTTCATGCAGACGGTTGATCAGATCATGGCCGGCGGCAGCACGCCGTTGGCCTGGGCCATGCAGCATGCTTATAAAGCCTTAACCGATCAGGGAAGACGGCAGCTGGGTTACGGTGACTACACTATCGTAGTCGTCACGGACGGCATCGCCAATTCCGCTGACGATTTGAAAAGGGTAACCGATCTTATCCTGACAGAATCGCCGATAACGATATACAGTATCGGCTTTTGCATCGGCGACAACCACTCCTTGAACCAACCTGGCCGCACCATGTATAAATCAGCCGACAATCCTGCACAGCTGGCGAAGGGATTGCGGGAAGTCTTAGCTGAATTGGAATCTTTTGATGAGCTTGAATTTACAGAATAGATTTTAATCAAGCGCCGAGTCAATCAATCGTGGGAGTTTTGGCTATGAATAGAACTGTTGTTGGCGCTGTGCTCATCGTCATCATTGTGGTCCTCGGTGCCTTGGGTTTCAAATTTTTCCTGCCTTATTTTGAAAAAAGCCAGCAGCGAGCGACAACCGATGCCAGCAAAACCAAAGGAAAAATCGTTGTCGCACTGGACAATTGGGTGGGTTACTTTGTCCTGCGCTCACCTGAGATGGAAAACGCCTTGCGCCGGGCTGGTTATATCCTTATCTGTGAGGACGACCAGGCCGACTATGGGCGTCGCATGGAACGCCTGAAGGCGGGCGAAATTGATTTCGCCGTAGCAACGGTCGACTCCTTTCTCCTAAATGGTGCCGCCAGGAATTATCCGGGCGCCATTATTATGGTTATCGACGAATCCAAAGGGGGCGATGCCATTCTGGCTCGAAAAGAGAAAGTGCCGGGCCTGGATGCGCTTAAGGGGCGCAACGACATTCGCGTAGCCTTTACGCCAAACAGCCCCAGTCACCATTTGGCCAAAGCGGCCGCCGATCATTTCAGCGTCCCACAACTGATACCGCACGGCAAGCTGCTCATTGAAACCGATGGTTCGCAAAAAGCTATGGAAAAGTTGCTAGCCGGTCAGACGGATGTGGCCATCTGCTGGGAGCCCGACGTTTCGCGGGCATTGGCGGACAAAGGCATTGTAAAGCTATTGGGAACCGAAGACACCGAACGCCTCATCGTGGACATCCTGGTGGCCGGCCGAAAAACATTGCAAAAAAAACCCGAACTCGTCCAGCTGGTGATCAATACCTACTTTCGGGTCCTTAAAAAATACAGAGAAAATGCCGATCTGCTCACCGAAGAGGTTAAAAAAGAAACCCGCCTGCCCAAAGATGCCGTTGTCGCCATGCTCAAAGGCATTCAATGGGTTAACTTCAGCGAGAATTGCGAAAAATGGTTCGGTATTTCAGCACCGGGCCAGTTTGCAGACGAAGGGCTTGTCGAAACCATTGAAGCCAGCGCGCAGATCCTGGAAAATGCGGGTGACTTCAGTCGT
>JASFGJ010000150.1:0-8428 GCA_050123815.1 Desulfobacteraceae bacterium | reverse complement strand
GCCGCCCGGCGGCAGTGCCGAAACGACGGCGGTCACCGGGTGGAAGCTGAACTGCCGGAGGCTCTGCTGGAACGTCTGCGGGACTTTTTATGGACCTCTGAAAAATGGCTCACCCGTAACGAACGCAGCGCTTTTCGGGCCGATCTGCTGACCTTGTTTTTCGAGTGCGCCCGGTTCGTCAAGGTTGCGGAAATATACGATTCACGCTTTGCGACGCTCTATGAAACGACGGGGGAGGATTTTTCAGTTAAACTGTACTGCATCAATCCAGCGCATCTGTTGCGCGAGGCCTGGCAGCGAAGTCTGTGCGCAATCTTGTTTTCGGCCACGTTCGCTCCAGCGTCCTATTACCGCAGCGTGCTGGGCAGCGATGAACAGGCCAAAGGGATCAACATCGCGTCGCCCTTTCCAAATTCAAATCTGGCTGTGTTTGCGGCCGACACAATATCAACCCTGTACCGCCGGCGGCAAGACTCCTGTGGACGCGTCAGCCGGGTTATCTCCACTCTGATCCGACAGCGGACCGGAAATTATATGATATTTTTTCCGTCCTATGCCTACATGGAGATGGTCTACGGTCAATTTGTCCAGGAGTGCCCCGATGTCGAGACCATCGTCCAGACGCCGGATATGGATGACAATCAACGGATCTGCTTTCTGGATCGATTTACCGAGCACGTTCACCGAACGTTGGTCGGATTTGTCGTCATGGGAGGGATCTTCGGCGAAGGCATCGATCTCAAGGGAGAGCGATTGACCGCTGCCGCGATTGTGGGCGTGGGACTTCCGGGAATCAGCCTGGAACGGGAGTTGATCCGGGACCATTTTCAGGCAGCAGATGTCTGTGGTTTTGAGTTCGCCTATCAGTATCCCGGAATTAATCGTGTATTGCAGGCCGCGGGCCGCGTCATCCGCTCGGACAATGACCGCGGGGTCGTCGTGTTGATTGACAGCCGGTACGGTCAACGTCGTTACAGTCACCTGCTTCCGGTTCACTGGGAGATCAGAAGAACCGGAAAGATGCCGGATTTTCAGCAGAAACTCGCAGATTTCTGGCGAAACAGTGCGTGAATATAGAATCGGTAGAATACTATTTCTGGATCGACACCAATTACCAGGATAAAAAATTATGTGATTTTCGGAACCCTTATCCAAGCAGCAATAATATCACCCCGGTGAAACAGATTGGCTGTCGCTAGAAGAACCATAAGAAATAGTTTTCGAATTGATGGTTTTCTGGCTGATCGTTTATTCGGGTCATACGTGCAAATGTTAACAATCTCTAAACCATTGTTTTTTATTAGCCTGGTAAGTGACTTTGGCCCAAAAAAAGAGCAATGATGTATACTGAACACATCAAAACTACTCTTGGGATTTCTTATCGACTGAATCTTCTCTAACCACCCATCGAACTGATGAGGCACCTCAATATAGATCAACCCTGCAGGTTTTACCCACCGAACAATTCGCTTTAATGTCAGATCCGGATTTTCCAGATGCTCAAGTACATGGCTGACATGAACGGCATCGAATTGAGCGTCTTGAAAATCCACATCATTAATATTTGCCTGTACTACATTGAGATTCTTTTTTTGACATTCACTGTATCCATAAGCGGAGTATTCAATACCCGTTGCGTTAAAACCCAGTTTATCTGCTTCAACTAGAAAATCTCCCGTTGCACAGCCTATATCGAGCATATTGCAGCCGGCTCCCACTAACTCCCTAAACTTAACAGCCGTCATCCTATAGGCCTGCTTTGTTTCCACAACTTGCTGGGTATATGAGTAATTCCTGGTATTGTCTTCAAAATATTCTTCAGAATACAATTTTTTTATTTGATCCAATGTCGGCGCAGGCATCAACCGTCTAAATCCACAACCCGTACAACGAAGTATCTTGTGTTTTGGACTCTCCTGGAGGACTAATGATCTTTCAGCTCTAAGGTCTCTATTCATTTCAGTTTTGCATATCTGACATTTCATAAGCGCAATTAAATCGGCAAAATACCCTTAATTTGAAAGTTGGATGTGACCTTGGGATTTGAATGCTGTGGTGTCGTATCGGCTATTATCGCGCCATGGCCGATTACAAGAACCTATCTCAAAATAAATCTAAACGGCCCTGGCGGCGTTGCAAAACGGTTCAAAATGCTCACATACTACGTGTATGCTCCGCTTTTGCCCCGTTTCGCGCCTTGCCAGGAGCGCTTAGATTTATTTTGAGATAGGTTCAAGCTATTTGCGGAGCACGACACCAGTCTCGGCGGCGCTGTCAGGCGCAACACATTAGCCGACATGCAATGCGTATGAAAGGCATCAATTGCTTTGGTTCAGGAGATGCGCTCAGGAGCCGTTTTCCGGAGCGATGGCTTCTGCTTTTGAGAGGCAATACTGACGCCAGGCGCACTCCAGCTGGTCGCAGTCCGATAGACCGCGTCGAAAGCAATCAGTCAGTCCTTCCGTTCGCTGCAAGCTGCGAATCATGGCCGTGATATCCACATACCTATGTGGCGTTGAGGCTTGGTTTTCTGCGCTTTGCATACAATCCGTCGCTTTGTCTTCTTTGACATCTTTGGATGGATTGGTTTTTATGTGATCATCCATAAGTAACGAACCATTTTTACAATTCGAGATCGATAGCCTAACTTTACTGCGGAGAGGGTAGTTCGTTGTAATGCGGTTCAACACGTATACTAACACACCGTTTGGGAAAAATTCCTACGGTGCGGGAAAAAATCACAAACTGACTCTGGGCAAAACCCACCCGCGATGCTGAAAAAGCATCAAAAAAATATCCATGTTTTTAGACTTTTTCTAACAGGCATTCAAAGCACTCGCAAAAGGAGACGCGATTTGAAACCGGCTCTCTTCCGTGAAATCAACAGCGGTGTAGACGTTGCTTTCTCTGCGAGACAGCTGCATGCCCTGAATGTCTTGCAGCATTTGGCAGTTTTTCAAACATTCGTCTTTTGGTAAGTTCTTTTTGTGACAGTCTTTACATGGAGATGAAATCATATAGACCTCTTTTGTTTTGTGTTTCTAACTGTCTGATAATTATGCCGAAAAACAGTATTTCCAAACTGCTGATTAACAATATACGAGAATTGGTTGGAAGAGTAAATAGAGCAACTCACTCATTTTTATTAAGTTTTTTGGGTACAAGTGGGGAAATTTCCCGGGAGCCGGGCGGGATGCATCGACGACATAAAATGGAACTGGGATATATCGACACTCAAAAATGACGGAATCATTTTTGAGCGATCCAGTAGGAAAACGAGCGGGCGCTGTGTCACTCTTTCCACAGATCGACATCGATAAGCCCCAGGCGGGCGGCGTACCGTACGAGTTCCATGGCGTTGTGAATATCGAGTTTGCGCATGATGTTGGTTCGATGGTTTTCAACGGTTTTGACACTGATACACAATTGATCCGCAATGTCGGCTTTGCTGACGCCTTCGGCCAACAATCGCATGATCTCCTGTTCGCGGGCGCTGAGCTTGCCGTATCCCGAGTCGCTGACCTTGGCTTCCTTAACCGGTGATTTCATCAATTTGGCGACGACTTCCTGAGAGATGGAGCTGTCAAGGTAGTACTCTCCCGCTGCTACAGCCTCGACACCCTGTGCCAGCCGCTCGGCGGCCGATTCTTTGACCACGTATCCGGTAGCCCCGGCCTGAAACGCTTCGACGATGTAATCGATTTTGGAATGCATGCTTAAAATCATGATGTTGGTGTCGGGGGATTGATGCCGGATCTTGCGCGCCAGTTCCATTCCGGTTCCATCCGGCAGCGAAATGTCGACAAGCGCCACTTTGGGTTTGAGCTGGCATACTTTGTCTAGACCCTCTTTGCTGGTGCCGGCCTCGTCAATGACATCAAAACGGCCATCCCGTGCGAGTATGGTCTTGATGCCTTCACGGAACAGGGGGTGGTCATCAATGATCAGAATTTGCGTTTTGGTCGTCACGAAGCTGCTCCTTTATGGGAATCGTAATAAAGATAGCGGTCCCTTTATCATCCTGTGAACGAATATCGATACTGCCGTTTAGCAACCCGACGCGTTCCATCATGCTTTGCAGGCCCATGCGTTTTTCCTTGTGGGATTTATCCCGCCACCGGGCGACATCGAAACCTATACCGTCATCGATGATGCGAAGCATCAAGTTGGGTGAGGAGGCGACCAGGCGGATGGTGACTCCTTTGGCTCGGGCGTGCTTTTTTATATTATACAAGGCTTCCTGAATCAAACGGTAAAGATTGATCTGGATATCATCTTCCAGATGCAGGTCGTCCAGACCTGCGGCGATAAAATCGATTTTTAAGCCGTTGTTGTGGGCAAATTCTTCACAATAGGTGTACAAGGTGCGCACCAGGCCGAACTGATCCAGACCGGGTGGTCGCAAGTCATACGCCAGGTTGCGAACTTCGGAGATGGATCGTTGCAGTATCTCGATGAGGTGATCGGCCTGCTCACGGGTCAACTCCCTGCCGGGCTGGTCTCCGTTGAATGCGGTCTGCAACCCGATTTTCAGGGAAGAGAGATCCTGCGCTATATGGTCGTGCAAATCACGGGCAATTTTGTAGCGCTCCGTCTCTTGAGCCTTGAGCAACTCTTGGGTCAAGGACTGAATCATCTGGCGTGCGCGGCGCCGTTCGGTCATGTCCACCCCCACGCTCAAGAACTCCAAAATCTTGCCTTCCGCACCCCGAATGGGCCGGTTGGTCCACGCCACCACGACGCGTTCGCCGTTGCGCAGAACATTCTCCAGTGCGATGTTTTTAAACTCTTCGGGATGCGTGAAAAAGTTTTCCAGTTCGACTTCCAGAGTGCGGCCGTTGCTGTCAATTCTTGGCAGAAGCGTGTCGATGATCTTCCGGCCGAGAATTTCTTCTTCCGAATAGCCGAAAAACTCCTGCGCATATTCATTGAAGAAGGTAATTCGTCCGTAGGTGTCGAACCGGATGATCATGCTGTTCGCATTTTGCACCAGCTCGCGGTATTTGGCTTCGCTGCGCCGCAGGGCCTCTTCGGCGGCATTGCGTGCCGTGATGTCTCTGGCGGTGGTATGAATGCACGGCAGTCCGGCAAGGGCTATCTGTTTGCTGCTGAATTCGGTCATTACCTTGCGACCGTCTTTACGACTGATGCTGGCCTCGGTAGTAAAGACTTCTCCGGCCAGGGTTCGATCAAAGTATTTCCGGTATGCTTGCGGTTCGATATTATTGTCCAGATTCTGGACCAGTTTGTGGATCAGTTCTTTTTTTTGATACCCGGTCAATTGAACGGCGGCGTCATTGACATCGAGAATACGTCCGTTTGCGTCACTGATAAAGATGGCATCGCGGCTTCCCTCGAACAAGCTTCGGTAGCGCTGCTGGCTCTCTCGCAGTGTTTTTTCAATCTCTTTGCGTTCATCGATTTCCAGGCGAAGCTGCTCATTGGCATACGATAGCTCTGCGGTGCGTGCTTTGACCAGCTCCTCCAAATGCGCTCGATGTTTTTTCAACTCCTCTTCATTCTTTTTACGGTCATGAATGTCCATCATCATGGCATATTTGGAAACGCTTCCATCGGTATGCCGAATCGGCGCATTGACCACATAGTACCAGCGGCCGTCGTGGGGGCTGATGACCTCCCAGCGTACGGTTTCGCCTTTAATGATGCGGCGGTTGATGCACCATGGGCAGACGCTGTGCCTACCAAATGCCTCATAACACAGATCGCCGGTTGCATCGTATCCAAGATGTTCGATCATTCGATCGTTTAAATATTCGATGCGATAATCGATGGCGCAAATATAGATCATCCCATCAAAGGCATCGACGATGGCGTTGAACAGGCCGTGGCTTTCGTATAGAAAACTCTGGTGCGCCTCTTTCGAGAGCTCAATCGATTCGATCGACTCGGGTCCGGCGCGCAGGAGGGTTTTGATTTGGGACCAGGACGTGTGATTCGTCTTGGAGCTATTGCGGGTCATTGGCAAGGTTCTCCCGCATGGCTCGAAGTTTTGCCTCATCGCTGGGCCGATATGGGTTTTTCGTAAACGTCATTGGACCTATTCCATCCCATTTATGGGCATCCGGTACGTGGCCCACTTGGCCGAAATGGCCCTATAATTTGCCATGAAAGCCGTCTGATTGAAAGAAAAATCTTTGATAAAATTGATTTTTTATGCAAAGTTTAGCGTGCTTAGGGGGATTTAATGTAATTGAATATTTACACAAACCTCTGCAGGAGGTCGGGCGCATGCAGACCAGAGCGGCGATTATTTCCTTTTCACAGAGCGAAAAAGTCAAAACCGGACTGATCTGGTGTTCGCAGTGTTTGCAGTTGGCGCTCAATATGTCGTCTGAAGGTCAGCAAGGGGCCATGCAGATGGTTCGCAGTCTGGTGTCCATGATCGCCAACGAGTCTCGGTTGGCTCGTCAGGCGTCCAAGGACGATATATGGCTGGAGGTGGATAAACGTCTCAATACCGCCCGCGTGATGCTGGATTCGAAGGTTGAAGAAGAGGCCACTTACCATTTAACCCAGGCCTTGAGCCAGGTCAATCGCATCGGGCAGCAGGCCATGACCGAGCTGTTGAATCAGGGGCTGCTTGGCTGATCGTCTGTTTAAATCCTATTAAAATTACAGGATAAAATAAAATATGAGGTGTCGATATGCAATCCTTTTTGATCTATATCACCACCCGTGATAAGTCACAGGCCAGGGATATTGGACGCTATCTTGTGGAATCCCGACTGGCCGCCTGCGCCAATATCATCGGGGAGATGAATTCCATGTATATCTGGCAAGATCAATTTCAGGACGATCAAGAAGCGGTTCTGATCGCCAAAACCACTGAAGTGCGCATGAAGGATTTGATCGCGGCGGTCAAGGAGCGTCATGACTATGAGTGCCCGTGTATCGTGGCCATGCCCATAACGGAAGGCAATCCTGATTTCCTGAACTGGATCGCCGACCAGGTTGGTGATTGAGAGGAGCTCTGATGAAAGATCAACGAGGGCTTTACTACTATCCGTTTCCGAAAAACAAACGGGTTCGCATGTACGTGCGGCAGGGAAAAGGTGAGCCGGAATTTCGACTATGGAACCAGGATGACCTGATCTTGTGGGAGACGCATGGATGGGTGCCTCACTCCGCGATTGTGCAGGCGCGTTCCATGTATAAAGGCGGTGGATTCGATCCGGATCAGGCCTATGATCTGGCGGCGGCCAAGGAGCTCTTAAAGGAAAAGGGATAATGACGATCGTGCAGGGTATCGCCGGTTTGGCGGCTTTTACGCTCCTGGCATGGGCCATGAGTGAACACCGTGCCGGGGTCTCGTTGAAATTGGTGGCCGCAGGCCTTGGGCTCCAGCTGGTCGTGGGGTATGTTTTGCTCAAGGTACCGCTATTTCAACAGCTATTTCTCGCCCTGAACCGGGTTGTGCTGGCATTGGAAGCATCCACCACGGCCGGGACCAGTCTGGTGTTCGGCTATCTTGGCGGCGGACCGCTGCCGTTTGAAACTCAGACGCCGGGAAACAGTTTCATTTTAGCCTTCCGTGCGCTTCCCCTGGTACTGGTCATCAGCGCATTGTCGGCTCTGTTGTTTTACTGGAAAATCCTGCCCCGCGTGGTGCAGGGCTTTGCCTGGTGCCTCAAGAAAACCATGAGGATCGGCGGAACGGAAGGCCTGGGTGTGGCCGCAAACGTCTTTGTCGGGATGATCGAGGCGCCTTTGTTTATCCGGCCCTATGTAATGCAGATGACCCGCAGTGAATTGTTTACGCTCATGACAGCCGGTATGGCCACAATCGCCGGGACGGTGATGGTGCTGTATGCCTCTATCCTGAGCGACGTTATACCGGGGGTGATGGGGCACATTCTGACGGCCTCCATCATCAGCGTGCCGGCCGCCGTTATGATATCCAAGATCATGATACCCGAAACCAAAGCGCTCACCAGTGGCGAACTGCGGGCACCGGAGCCTGCGCTGAACGCTATGGATGCCGTTACCCAGGGCACTTTGCAGGGGATCAGTCTGCTGATCAACATCGTGGCCATGCTGGTTGTGCTTGTGGCCTTTGTGCATTTGATCAACATTATTCTGGGGCTTTTGCCGCAGTGGGCGGACGGGCCCATCACGCTCCAGCGTATTTTTGGAGCACTGATGGCGCCGGTGGTGTGGTTGATGGGAGTTCCCTGGTCCGAGGCACCCGTGGCCGGCGCCCTTTTGGGGACCAAAACCATCTTGAATGAACTCATCGCCTACCTCGACATGAGCCGGCTTGCTCCTGATGCACTGAGCAGTCATGCCAAAGTGATCATGACGTATGCCTTGTGCGGATTCGCCAATCCCGGCAGCCTGGGCATCATGATCGGCGGGTTGGGCACCATGGCGCCCGAACGGCGCAGCGAGATCGTATCATTGGGATTCC
>JASFGJ010000149.1:0-8433 GCA_050123815.1 Desulfobacteraceae bacterium | reverse complement strand
CCCCGGTGGTTTGCCGGACAGAGGATCAGCCTTGTGAGGCCGATGCGCGGCAGATGCGCTCAAACTTCAGCCCCGAGGGGTATGAAGCGGCCGTCGGCCGGATCATCGATTACATCGCGGCCGGGGACGTGTATCAGGTCAATCTTTCGCAGCGATTCCAGGTGCCTTTTCAGGGAAATGGCTTTCATTTGTTTCGACAGCTTTACGATAAAAATCCGGCCCCGTTTTTTGCCTTTGTGCATGCCGGTGATCATCAGATCATTTCGACCTCACCCGAGCGGTTCTTGATGCGTGCTCAAGACCGGGTGGAGACCCGGCCCATCAAGGGCACCCGGCCCAGAGGCGCCACGGCCGAACAGGACCGGGCCATGCGGGAAGCCCTGGCCGCAAGTACCAAAGACGATGCCGAATTGTCCATGATCGTCGACCTGCTGCGCAACGATATCGGCAAGGTCTGCGCACCCGGATCGGTCCGGGTATCCGAGCACAAACGCATGGAGGCCTACCAGAATGTCTATCACCTGGTGTCGGTTGTGGAAGGAACCCTGGACGCTGATAAAGACTCCGTTGACTTGATCCAGGCCTGCTTTCCCGGCGGCTCGATTACCGGCTGTCCCAAAGTGCGCGCCATGGAGATCATCGATGAGCTGGAAAGTTGCCGTCGTCATATCTACTGCGGCAGTATCGGGTATCTGAGTTTTCATGACACCATGGATTTGTCCATCGCCATCCGGACGGCAACGCTCGTTGGTGACACCTTGCGATTTTCCGTCGGAGGGGGTGTGGTGTATGACTCCGAGCCCCGCGCCGAGTATGAGGAGACACTGCACAAGGGCCAAACCTTGATGGCGGCCTGCACCGGCAGCCAGGCGGCTACCGGAGAGCCCAAGGTCTGGCAAAATGGGCATTTGCTGCCGCAAAGCGACGCGGTTGTTCCGGTTTTCGATTTAGGCCTGCAATATGGATTCGGGTTTTTTGAAACCATACGCCTCGATGCCGGATACGCGCCCCTGCTCGATGACCACATCGAGCGCCTCGAGCACTCGTGGCGGGCGCTCATGCCCGATAGCCCGCCGGATGTGACATGGGGGGCGGTCATCCAACAGGTGCTGGAAGCCAACAGCTTGTTGGAACGGTGTGCCGCGGTAAAAATTCTGGTCACCCGCGGTTCACGCAATGCACCGCCCTGGGATCACGTGCTGCTGGTCTCCGCCCGGCCATATCTCCATCGGCTTCGCGCGCTGAGCGTTGACGGTCTCTGTATCGGCACCTATCCCCACCCACGCCAGAGCCCGCTGGCGGCCCATAAGACCTTAAACTATCTGTACTACCTGCAAGCCGGCGACTGGGCCCGGCAAAATGGTTTCCACGAGGCTTTGATTCTCAATCCGGATGGAACGGTTTCCGAGACCAATACGGCCAACCTGCTGCTGGTCAGCGATCGGGAGGTCGTCCAGCCGCTCTCTCCCGCATCACTTCCCGGGGTCATGGCCGGGGCGGTTTGCCGCCAACTGGCGGATTGGGGATATTCTGTCATCCGGCGTCCGGTGGCGCCCGGGATGCTGGACCGTGCCGATCAGGTGCTCGCCACCAACGCACTGATGGGTGCCGTGCCGGTCCACCGGTTCGACCAGACAAAATTGTCCGAAGGTGATGATTTGTGGCAGCGTATCAACGATGCCGTCATTCCCCAATGGCGTTTGTATTGACGATTCATCGTATTGGATTGTATTACTTTAGTATTTTAACGCGAAACCTTAACATGTGAATAATACACCTCTTTATCCAATTCCGTTCAAATTCCAATTCCTGCATCTTTCGGTGCCGATCCACACGTACAACCAGTAGTTTTGACCCAGGTCAATGGCATGCCGCCATTATGCAGATAGAATGTAAGCATCTATCCCCTATGCTTAAAAGGAGCGCAGAATGCTGAAGAAAATCGAGGTTTTTAAGGAGAACCAATTTGACGAAAAGCGATTCCAAACCTTCCTGGTTCACGAATCCCCCTATATGAAGGTGATCAATTTCAATTTCAAGGCGGGTCAGGAACTTCCCACACATTTCCATGATATCGAAGGGCAGCTGACGATTGCGGTGATTGAAGGAAAGGGTCAATTCCTGGGTGCGCAAGATGCTGTGATGGAGGCAGCGACCGGCGACGTCTTGATTTCAGATATCAGCGAGCCTCATGGCATAAGAGCCGTCACGGACATGCGGGTGCTGGTGACCATCGCCCCCCCGATATAGCGCATTGACCGCAGCCGTTTTGGTGATGCTATAGGCTGCAATGATGCGTGGCGTGACCCAACTCCGGAAAGATCAGGCGCTGGCAGGCCAGTTGGCATGCTTTGAGGCTGCCGGGAATGATGAATACGACGCACCGGCCGATGACGCCGGCCGTTGCCCTGGATAAAACGGCGGCCGAATCGATCTGTTCGAAGCTCAACTGCGCAAACAGCGGCGCAAAGGCACTGAGCTCCTTGACAAACAGTGGCTTGAGAGCCTCGATGGTGACATCCTGGGGCGTGATGCCCGTGCCGCCGGTGACAATGAGGGCTGCCGGTGCCGGATCGGTGAACAGTTGGCATGTGTGCCGGCGGATGGCATCCACATCGTCCGGCACCACCTGGTGCGACACGACGTCGTGACCTTGCCGGGCGGCGAATTCAGCGATCCATCGGCCGCTTTCGTCGGTCTCGAGCGTGCGGGTCGTTGATACGCTGATGATTCCGATTCGAACGGTCTTTGGCGCTTTGCTGCGATGTGAATGGTGTCCCATGGGTATGTCTCGACCTTGATTTAATTTCTGCAGAAATGAACGATTTAGGCATCCAAAACGACCTTGTCCTCGCCGTCGCACTCGGTGAGCAACACATTGATCACTTCATTGGGCTTGGTGGTGACACAATGGCCGGTGTAGTTGCTTTGAATGGGCAGTTCCCGATGGCCGCGGTCGATCAGTACGGCCAGTTCGATGCGGGCCGGGCGGCCAAAATCCACCAAGGCATCCATGGCGGCGCGCACGGTTCGGCCGGTATACAAGACATCATCGATCAAGATGATCTGTCTGTCGTCTACGGAAAAGGCGATATCCGTGGTCTTGACCACCGGCTGGGCGCTTTTCTGCGTCCAGTCGTCCCGGTAGAGCGTAATGTCGATTTCACCCGTGGGCAGTTGGGCCCCGTCAACGGCTTCTATTTGCTTTTGCAACCGGTGCGCCAGATAAACGCCTCGGGTATGAATGCCGATCAATGCCAATTGGTCGGTTTTTTTGTGCACCTCCAGGATTTCGTATACCATGCGCTTAAGGATTCGATCGATTCCCACCTGATCCAAAATTTGTTGTGCATTGCCCATGATCCATGCCCGTTCGTTAGAGGGTTGCGGTCAAACGATGCGTAGTTTCCGGTTTATATAGGCTTTAAGATAATTAATTTGGACTGCGTTATCGGTCGTCGCGGTATTACAATACAGCTTCCTCCCTCTAACCCTGCCAAATTAATTATCTTAAAGCCTATAGCTTCGGGGTGACTTCGTGTGCCTGTATATTAAACCAGCGGTGGTCGATTGGCAACCATTTCGAGTGTTGTGTCCCGGCAATAGCGTGTAAATTGGGTTTAGCGGCATGCTAGTCGATACGACGCAACGGCATTTAAATCCCAATGTCAAAGCCCAAATGTCAAATGAAGGTATTCTACCGATTTTATATTCAATCGGTCCCTGTCCGCCATTTGACATTCGGATTTTGTCATTTGATATTTTGGTCGAAACAAGAATAAAAGAGTATGTCATCTATCCCTTGCGCACAACGATAGCTCAAACGGATCAAAAAACGATTGGTCAGGCCGTGGTATGAGCGAATATCTCTTTTGCCGTACTTTCCACGTAAGGCGTGGCGACCCATGCGTTGCTTCCACAGGCGCAGCGGCTGATTTTGTTGCTGCATTCGTAGCAGGTGATCTGGCGGCAGTTCATGCATTGGAATCCGCGCCGTTGGGCGGATGTTTGCTCCATAAAGCGGATCAGACTCTGGAAATCCGCCAGTTGCATGATTGGCCTGCCGCAGCTGGAGCATCCCTGCCGTTTTCTATCTTTGGTGGGTATTTTTTGCAGTGTCATGATAGCGGCTCCTTTTTTTTAGCGGTAGAACAATAAACTGGACCAAAGAGCCCTGGATCAATTGCAAAGACGGCGCTGAAATCGCTTGTGCCGTTACTCTGGTCGGCACGCGCTGGATCTTATTTTCAGGATTGAAGCCTGTGTCGATCTGCCGGGTGTTTTACACTTTCGCAAACTTGAATGGTTTCGGCTGTGATTTCCATCACAAGATTCGGCGACGAATGTCACATTTTGATTTTTTCGGTGCGCACCGCATCGCCATTAGACCGAGTGCGTTGTATCCGGATATTTGTTCGCTTGCTTTTGCCGCACTCATTTTCTATGCTTCGTTGCGTATCCGGCGCGTACCAACGACTGGTTACATTACCCCTAGGAGACGACAAACATGAACATGGACAAACTGATTGAGCGGATCAAACACCATCCCGATTATCACCGCGTCGGTATGATACTGGCGCACAACGGCGTGGTGCGAGGAACATCCCGGGACGGCCGGCCGGTGCGCGGGCTGCGTGTCACCGTCGACCAGGAGAAACTGGCAGCAGTCATCGATACGCATAAATCGCGTCCCGGCATCCTTGACATTCTGGTTGAGATCGCCTCGGATTGCGATCTGGCCGTGGGTGACGACGTGATGCTTCTGGTGGTGGCTGGCGATATTCGTGAAAATGTGATTGCCACCCTGCACGACACCCTCGATGCCATCAAATCGACCGTGACGCACAAAACGGAATATTTTATTTAGTGCTCATCCATTTCTGAATAGACACGATGAAGGAGCATTTCATGGCGAAGTTGACCCATGTCGATGAACAGGGACGGGTGCGAATGGTGGATGTCACCGCAAAGGCGCCCACTGAGCGCATGGCCCGTGCGCAGGCTGTGGTTGCCATGGCGCAAAAGACCTTTGCTCTGATCACCGATCAGAAGGTTAAAAAAGGCAACGTTCTGGAAACCGCCAGGATTGCCGGCATTATGGCGGCAAAGAAAACCTCGGAATTGATACCCATGTGTCATCCATTAAATTTGACCCATGTTCAGGTTGATTTTTACCCCGATTCCGATGCCCATCTCATCCGTATCGAAGCAACGGCACGTATCGTCGATCAGACCGGCGTGGAGATGGAAGCGCTCACGGCGGCAGCGGTCGCGGCCCTGACCATCTATGACATGTGTAAAGCGTATGATCGGGGAATGGCTGTATCGGATATCTGTCTGCTGGAAAAGCGCGGCGGGAAAAGTGGCACCTGGACACGTTAAAAAGGGTTATATGACGATGAAATCGCTGTCACTCAAATCGCTGCAGCTGGTATGCATATTGATGAGCATCGGCGGGCTGCTCTCCTGTGCGCCCATGCCGACCGCCGTTGTCGAGCCGCCGGCTTTGGCACGCGTATCGCCCCGAAACTATCCCAGCTTTGAAGACATGGGCGGGTTTGAGATGTTGGACGAAAGCATTTCCCAAAGCCTGAGCTATCTTCGCAAGCTGCCGGCCCAACGCGCCATCGCCTTCGGGCCGGATCGCTATACGGTGGCCCATCTGATGAAATCATTGGAGGATTTCAGACGGCTGATCCAATCGTCGCCCTCTGGCCGGGAGTTGAACCGGGTCATCCGCAGCCGGTACCGGGTTTATCGGGCCGCCGGCCGCAACCCGGCCAATGAGGTTCTTTTCACCGGCTACTACGAGCCGTTGCTCCAAGGCAGCCGCAAGGCCAGCGCCCAATACCCCGTTCCGATTCACGGGCGGCCCGCCGATCTGGTTGAGATCGATCTGTCGCTGTTTGCATCGGATCTCGCCGGCCGGCGCATTCAGGGCCGATACGCCAACGGGAGCGTCCTGCCCTACCCGACGCGAGGCGAGATTCGGCAAATGGATGATTTCAAGGCGCTTGCCCCACCGGTGGCCTGGCTTAAGGACGAAGTCGATCTGCTGACCCTGCAGATTCAAGGTTCGGGCAAGGTTCAATTTGAAGACGGCGACGTGCAGCGGATCCAGTTTGACAGCTCAAACGGACGGCCCTATCGCAGCATCGGCCGCCGACTGATCGACCAGGGCCGCATCACGGCGCAGGATATGTCCATGCCGGCGATACGTTCCTACCTGCAGCAGCATCCGGATCAGTTGGCCGATATTTTAGACCATAACCCGCGCTATATCTTTTTCAAAAAAGCCGTCGGCGGCCCGAAAGGGGCGTTGGGTGTTCCCCTGACGCCGATGCGGTCCCTGGCCGTGGACCGGGGGCTCTTTCCCTCGGCGGCGCTCGCTTTTTTCAGCACACAGTTCCCGCACGTAAACGATCAGGGGATCATTGAACAGTGGAAGACTTTCAGCGGCTTTGCCCTGGCGCAAGATGCCGGCAGCGCCATCAAAGGTCCCGGACGGGTCGATCTGTTTGTGGGAGCCGGCCCCAAACCCGAAACGGCCGCCGGGCACCTGAAGCATCCGGGCCGGCTGCATTTTCTGGTTCTAAAGCCCTGAATTCAGATCCCTTTTGAAAGAGGCGTCGAACTCTTTTTTGGCCTTGAGTCCGCTTCGGAGTAGTATCCCACCGGACACACCCGACAATGCGGCGGTAAGCAGTACAAAGGGGTTGATTTGCTGATTGATGCTCGTGCCGTCATTTTCCAGCAGTAAAACGATCCAAAAACAGAGTACCATCACGGCCCCGGCGCCCAGCACAATGCCGAACATGATGCGAAACCATATCCGCTGCCATTGTTTGCTCAGCTGTGCCTTGAGTTCGTTGCGTTGTTGAGATCGAAGCCGAATCACCAGCCACATGGCCCATACAAAATGTGTCAGCAACACCGCCGCGAATAAAATTATTAGGATTCCATGGGTGTATCCGGGCAGCTCGATCCCGGATTTTATTGCGTTGCTGATGATTATAAGCGGTGCGTCATAAAGCCCGTGGAGCATCACCGCACACCCCAGCGCCAGGCGATTAAAACGCCTGGCTTTTTCGGGACGGAAGAGGGCCTGTCCCGCGAAATATCCCATGATCGCACCCATCATGGCATGCGCCGGAACTGCCGTAACCGCACGAGAGAAAGCGACGTTCATCCCCCCGCCGGCAACATACAGGATATTTTCCAAAGTGGCGAATCCCAGGGAAGCGGCCACGCCGTAAACGATGCCATCCATAGGCTCGTCAAATTGATCGTGCCGCATGGAATACCGCAGAAGAATCACGTACTTGAAAAACTCTTCAGGCACCGCGGCCACAAAAAAGGCGGTCAAGGTCCCTTGCAGGTAAATATTATCGGCGTGGATAAAGTCGACCGCAGAATCCAAATATCCGGCGACGATCGAAATCGGCACAATGGCCGCGATGCCCAGGAAAAAGGTCGCCCAGAGAACCCGGGCCGGCTCAGGATGGAGATCCCGGGAGTGAAAAAACCACATCAACACGGCAGAGGGCACCAGGGCCGCCCCCAAGGCTATTGGGCTCATATCGTACACCTTTTTAATAGATTTCAACTACTTTTGAACAATGGATCGGTGTGTTCCCAAGTCCGGGACCCGTTGATCATCAGCTGAATACCTCGGGCCACATGAATCGAAAGATATAAAAAGCAACACCGTGAGCAAAAAGGATGAAGCCACTGGCCAGGACCCATTTTACCCGTCGGATCTCTTTTAGGGAAAAATGCCGGATGACCTGATCCGGATCGTCGATATCCCTGAATACTTGGCGTTTGCCGAAAAAACGCCAACCCCAAACACACATCATTAGATGGGTTCCAAAAAAGCCCGCTGAAAAAAAGTCTGGCATGTACAGTGCAAAAGGCACATGATTTCTGAAAAAATTCGTCTGGGTCAAATTTGTTTCGTGCTTATATCGATTGACTATAAACTTACTGATGAGGAAATGAGCAAAGGGGTAGCTAAGTAGCCAAAAGCCAAAACTTAGGCCAAAAATACCCTTAAAATACTCTAAAGATGTCATCTTAGTCCCTCTAATATCTGCTCAGGAGAGTGACAAAATTGCTCATTATAAATTTCAGATCCAAAATCATAGATTAAATCTGAGCCAACGCTTCGGCCAACAGCGCTTCCAATTATTCCAAATATCGAGGCGCATAAAAAGATTGTTAAAAAAGCCCCAAGTGGTCCTAAACATAAAACGGTTACAATACCGAGTCCAATAACTTCCGCTCCAATAACAGTCCCTGCATAACCACCGAGAATTCCGAACCCTTCCTCGAATAGCGTCCGCACTCTCATTTCCGGCGGGGCATCATAGACGCTATACAGCCCGATGACCGCCGGAATATACCAGGTGGCATGGCGACCGGCGGCTTGGA
>JASFGJ010000148.1:0-8438 GCA_050123815.1 Desulfobacteraceae bacterium | reverse complement strand
CGGGTGCACCCGTGTCATCGATCCAGTCGCCCGATCGATTCCGGTTCGCGACCGATCGAGGTCCGCTGTCCTGGGCGGTTCTTGTGTAGGCGGCGGTGCCGCTTGACGGCAGAAAGCGTATGCTGAGATACCCCAGCAGCGCCATGCTTCCAATGATGGTGACAATCACCGTCAACATTGAAAGCAACTTTTTTTTGTGGGAGGCATCTTCCATTCGCGTGTCCTTCAGTATATCCTGATGGTAATAATTGGCATTACACCAAGCAAAAGGCAATATTTTTCGGTTGAAACCGCGAATCCAAAGGGGAGCGAATGGCTGCAGCCATACATCGTCTGGTGGATGTGCATGCCCACATCTGCGACAGCCGTTTTGATGCAGATCGGGATGCCGTGATCGCCCGCGCCGTCCGGGCCGGGGTATCGGCAATCATCGCAGTGGGCGAAACCCTGTCCGATGGGCTCAAAAACATAGAACTGTCGGACAAATACCCTATCCTCAAACCGAGTGCAGGTCTCTATCCGACACACCTGGATCTGGGTCTGGCGGCCGAGATGGCCGCATTCATCCACCAAAATCGGCGGCACCTTACGGCCATCGGCGAAGTTGGACTCGATTTTTGGGCGATAAAAAAGGATGCCCAGAAAGAGATCCAACGCGAGATTTTCAAACAGTTCATCTTGCTCTCCAACGAGCTCAATTTACCGCTCAACGTTCATTCCCGATCCGCCGGTCGGCATGCCATCGCCATGCTGCTGGCCAACAACGCCAAACGGGTTCAGCTGCACGCCTTCGACGGTAAAATCGGATCCGCCATGCCGGCCGTTGAGGCCGGTTATTTTTTTTCGATTCCGCCATCCATTATCCGTTCGCGCCAAAAGCAGAAACTTGTCAAACAGCTCCCGCTCTCTTGCCTGTTGGTGGAAACGGACAGTCCGGTCCTGGGCCCAGATCCGCAAATACGCAACGAACCGGCCAATCTAACCGTTTCCATTAAAGGGATCGCGCAGCTAAAGTCGGTGAATGAAGCGGCTGTTGTTGAGGCTGTTGCCGAAAATACCGCCCGCTTGTATCCGGATATTTAGCCGAATATTTAGAATTTGAACCACTTCTAGTTGATTTTGGGAATATTCCGCCACACCTGATCAAACATTTTTTGCGAAGCGAGATAGGCGGCCTGAGAATCGTGTTTCTCTATGGCGCTCAGCACAGCCCGGTGCAGTTGCATGGACTCCTGATGCAGCCGCGTGTCCTGGATATCCATTTGGCGTGCGGCAAACACGGCCTGGCGCATCGTAAAGCCGATCTGAGAGAGCAGCTCGTTGCTGCTGGCTTCCATGATGGCTGTATGGAATGCCATATCTTTTGACAAATACTCTTGATAGTTAAACTCAGACGTCTGCTCAAAAAGATTCTGCATTTCGTTTAGCTGCATGCGCATGCGGTCAATATCGTCATCGCTGGCCCTCCGGGCCGCAAACCGTGCGGCTTCCGATTCAATGATGCACCGCACTTCAGTCACTTTTTTTAAAAAGATGGTTTGATCTTCCAACTGCAGTTTCCAGGTCAGCACGTCACGATCGAACAGGTTCCAACTGCTGCGGGGCATGACTTGGGTGCCTGTCTTGGGCCGCGTCTGAATCAGCCCTTTCTGAGTGAGGACTTTGGTCGCCTCCCTCAGCACCCCCCTGCTGATATCCAGCTCTTTACTGAGCGTCTCCTCGTTCGGCAGGGTATCGCCGACTTGATAGGATCCGCCCAGAATTCTCAGACCGATCTCTTCGACAATATATTCGTATAGTTTCCGGCGCTTGCGCTTAATAGCCATGGTACTGGAGCTCCCGATGGATCTGATTTATGTTATGATATGATCATTGGATAGCGTTGCCTTGAAAATTCGTCAACAAAAATCACCGGCAATGCCGGTGTGTGTGTCAACACCTGACACCCAATACCCAAAAGCGATTCGTCCAATTAATCGCTTGACAAGTGAAACCCATTGGCATAAGCAATAATCCAATCATTATATGAATCAATAATTTAATTTATCAAATTGCCTTTTGGCGCAAACCTCCCGCTGGAGGCGCCAACACATGAAAACCAAAAGCAATTATGATCGGGCAATGAAAAGAAACACGAGGTCGCCACAATGAAACATCCAAACTTTATCGAACTGGAGCAACGTCTCGGCGCGCAAAATTACAAGCCCCTGGATGTCGTCCTGTCCAGAGGCGAGGGCGTATGGGTCTATGATGTGGAAGACAATGCCTACATGGATTGTTTGTCCGCCTATTCCGCCGTCAATCAAGGCCATTGCCACCCCAGGATCGGGCAGGCCCTGGTCGAACAAGCCCGGCGATTGACCCTGACTTCGCGGGCCTTCCGCAACGATCAACTGGCTCCGTTCTACGCCGAAATCTGTGAACTGACGCATTCCAGCAAGGTGCTGCCCATGAACAGCGGCGCCGAAGCCGTCGAAACCGCCATCAAGACGGTTCGCAAATGGGGCTATACCGTAAAGGGCGTTCCGGCGGGCAAGGCTGAGATCATTGTCTGCCAAAACAACTTTCACGGGCGTACCATCTCCATCGTAAGCTTTAGCACCGATCCCAGCGCCCGCAACGGCTTCGGCCCCTTTACACCCGGATTCAAGGTCATTCCTTATGGCGACGCCCAGGCCTTGGAGGCGGCGATCACCGACAACACGGTGGGATTTCTGGTCGAGCCGATACAGGGTGAGGCCGGTGTAATCATCCCTCCGGATGGCTATCTAAAGCAGATACGCGACATCTGTTCCCATCACAATGTGGTGTTGATCCTCGATGAAATCCAAACGGGCCTGGGCCGTACGGGCAAGTTGCTGGCCGAGGAACATGAAGGCATCGAGGCGGATCTGACACTGGTTGGCAAAGCCCTGTCAGGGGGTTACTACCCGGTTTCGGCCGTGCTGTCCAACAGCGAGGTGATGGACGTTTTGCAGCCCGGCGAACATGGCAGTACATTTGGCGGGAATCCCCTGGCCTGCGCCGTGGCCCGCATGGCGCTAAAAGTTCTGATCGAGGAACGAATGATTGAAAATGCCATGCAAGTTGGTGCATACTTTAAACAGGAACTGGAGCGAATCGGGAGCGATATCGTCAAAACGGTCCGCGGCAGGGGCCTGATGCTTGGCGTGGAGTTCCACCAAGCGGCCGGAGGGGCCCGCCGGTATTGCGAGGCACTGAAGGCCAAAGGGTTGCTGTGCAAAGAGACCCACGACCATATCATCCGATTCGCACCGCCATTGGTCATCACGCGGGATCAGGTGGACTGGGCCTTGGATCGGATTGAAGCCGTCATCGGTGGTCGACAGCGCAAGGCATCGTAACGATCAATTCACTTTTTACCCGGCACAGTGTTCCTGCGACGATTGGATGCGCGGCGTCATCGTGCCGCTGCACCTGTATGTCTCCATCATGAACACTGTTGCATCAAAGGACGGACGACCATGTCGAATATGTTATACCCCATACCGGCACCGAAGAACGAGCCGATTCTGGCATACGGCCCGGGATCGGTCGAAAGAGAACACCTGAAAGAAGAACTGAACCGCCAATCCGGTCAAACATTGGAGATCCCCCTGATCATTGGAGGAGAAGAGATCCGTACCGGCAAGGTTGCGCAGGTGACGATGCCGCATCAGCGGGATCACGTGCTGGCCACCTTTCATCAGGCGGGCCCCAAGGAAATCGCCCGCGCCATCGATGCGGCGCTGGAAGCCAAACGCGGCTGGGAAAACCTGCCCTGGACCGACCGCGCCGCGTTGGGGCTCAAGGCCGCTCAATTGATAAGCGTCAAATATCGCTACATTCTAAACGCGGCGACAATGCTCGGCCAGTCCAAAAACGTCTTTCAAGCGGAAATCGATTCGGCTTGCGAACTGGCGGATTTTTTGCGGTTCAATGCGTATTTCATGTCCCGGATCTACCAGAATCAACCGGCCAACACCCCGGACACCATTAACCGCATGGATTACCGCCCCCTGGAAGGGTATGTCCTAGCCGTGACACCGTTTAACTTCACTGCCATTGCGGGCAACCTGTGCACGGCCCCCGCGTTGATGGGCAATACCGTGGTATGGAAACCCGCTTCCACGGCTGTTTTTTCCGGATACTACCTGATGCAGCTGTTCAAAGAGGCCGGATTCCCCGACGGGGTGATCAACTTCATCCCATGCAGCGGAGCGACCATGGGCGACGCCTTGCTCAAAGATCCCAACCTGGCGGGCATCCACTTCACCGGATCGACAGCCGTGTTTCAATCGATGTGGCGCACCGTGGGGGAAGCCATCGACACCTACCGATCCTACCCCAGAATTGTAGGAGAGACCGGTGGGAAAGACTTTGTGGTGGCGCATCCATCGGCCGACCTCGACGCTCTGTGCACCGGATTGATCCGCGGAGCATTCGAATATCAGGGTCAAAAATGCTCCGCCGCTTCAAGGGCCTATATCCCGGAATCGCTGTGGGACGATCTGCAAAAGCGGATGGCAGCGGCACTGGAAGAGATCACCATGGGCGATCCGCGGCAGTTCAATCATCTGATCAATGCGCTCATCGATCAAACCGCCTTTGACCGGGTGATGGGGTATATCCAAAGCGCCAAGGCATCGGACAAGGCCGAGATTGTCTTCGGCGGCGCAGGAGACAACACCCAAGGCTATTTTGTTCAACCCACCGTCATTCAGGTCAAGGACCCCAAATTCGTCACCATGGTGGAGGAGATCTTCGGTCCGGTGCTTTCGGTCTACGTTTACCCGGATGATAACTTTGACCAAATCCTTGACCTGTGCGACGAGACATCGCCTTATGCATTGACCGGCGCCGTTTTTGCCCGGGACCGCCAGGCACTGGCCCAGGCTGAACAACGGCTGCGGCATGCTGCCGGCAATTTCTACCTCAACGACAAACCCACCGGCGCCGTCGTCGGGCAGCAACCATTTGGCGGGGCAAGAGCCTCCGGCACCAACGACAAGGCCGGCTCCATGCTGAATCTGCTTCGCTGGACCAGCGCGCGTTGCATCAAGGAGAGTCTGACACCGCCCACCAGCTACAGGTATCCCTTCATGGATTGATCGCATGAAACAAAAAGTGAGCCTCAATATCGCATAGAGATCGGTGACCTGGAAGGCGTCATCGTCCATCCCCCGGGCCCGGAGGTCGAGAACATGACGCCCGAAAGCGCGCAACGCGCGCTCTACAGCGATGTGCTCAACCTGGCGGTCTTAAACGACGAGTACGCCGAATTCGAACATACCCTCGAACAGATGGCCACCGTTTTTCACGTCCAGGATCTGTTGGAAGAGGTGTTGGCGCAGGACGCGGCCAGAGAAATGCTGATCACGGCCATCTGCACACAGGAGCAGGCGCAGGAGATCATTCCGCGCCTTTTGCCGCTTCCGTCGCAAGCACTGGCCCGGCTGCTGATCGAGGGCGTGCTGATGGAAAAAGACAACCTGACCAAATACCTCGATCGCGAACGCTACGCCCTGCAGCCCCTGCACAACTTCTTTTTTATGCGCGACGCAGCGGCGGTGTTCCTTGACCGGGTGTTGATCAGTCGCATGGCCAACCGGGTACGGAAGCGTGAAGCACTGATCATGGAGGCGATCTTCAGCTGCCACCCCGCTTTGCAGTCAACGCTGTTTCGCCCGGACAAAGCAAACGCGATAGATCCGCTTGCCACCATTGAAGGTGGCGACATCCTGGTTGCGCGTGACGATATCCTGATCGTGGGCCAGAGCGCCAGAACCAGCACTCAGGGCATCGACGGTCTGATCGACCATATGAAAGCGCACAGCGGCCTGTCGCACATCATTGTCCAGGAACTTCCCTACAAACCCGAATCGTTTATTCATCTGGACATGGCGTTCACCCTGCTGGATGTGGATGCCTGCATGGTCTACAAACCCCTGATCCTGGACTCCAACCGGTATCTCACCATCCACATCCGGATCGATCACGGCAAGGTGACGTTTCAGGAGGCCAACGACATTCCCGAAGTCCTGGAAAAACTCGGTATGCCGCTGACAACCATCTGCTGCGGAAGCCGGACCGACACTTACAGCCAGGACCGGGAGCAGTGGCACAGCGGCGCCAACTTTTTTTGCGTCGCCCCCGGCAAAGTCATCGGCTACGGACGCAACGTATTCACCTTAGAGGCATTGAACCGCCACGGATTTGAAATCGTACCGGCCGCGGCCCTGGAAGACAATGCCTTCGACATTAACGCCCACCGCAAGGTCGCAATTACCATCGAGGGAACGGAACTGGCCCGAGGCGGCGGCGGTTGCCGATGCATGACGTTGCCCCTGAGAAGAAAAAAGGTGGAATGGTAACGACACAATTTTGGGCGCTAATTTATCTAAATTTTCAATTTGACTTATCTGTGATTTCTATAATATTAAAACGACTCTATGTTTTAACCACCACGAGGTCTTCCATGATTCATGATTTTGGCTTTACTTGAGGGGCGTTATCCTTCTAACCGGGTTTGTTAGACGAAACCGTGTGCCAAAATCATGTCGAAACTGACATCACCAATCGTCCTTGGGCCGTCCATTGTATTTGCATTCGCGACAGCTCATCCGAACATTTCCGGTAAAAAATAGATTTTGAAAAAAGGCATCATTTCAGTTCGCGTACTGAAATTCGGTTGCGAATCGCCGATAGCCGAAGAGGATATTCAGGTCGAATGAAAATCATGGACTGGCTTTATAGGCTCTGTCGATGGTCGCTGGGTGGCATATTCATCTATGCCGGCGGTGCCAAGTTGCTGGAGCCGGAAATCTTTGCCGTTTTAATTGAAGCTTATGGCATCATCCCTGAAGGGTTGCTCATGCCAGTGTCGATTGGATTGCCGTTTTTGGAGCTCGTTGCCGGGTTCGGACTGCTGTTCGATATCCGTGGAAGCTTGGCGATGATTACCGGCTTGCTGGTGCTTTTTATGGTGGTACTTGGTTACGGTATTTGGTTGGGCCTGGATGTGGACTGCGGCTGTTTCGGCCCTGAAGATCTGGAGGCCGAGGCGTTTCACGGTCTGAGACTGTCCCTGTTGCGGGATCTTGTCATGATGATCGGAGTTATTTTTATATATGGCTGGCGCCGGTATCGCGCCATAAAGCCTGCAGGAGTTATGGTTAATTTCAATCAATTTTTCAGAAAAAGGAGAAAAGAAGATGCGTATGTTTAAATCTGTGTTGGAATTGTTTCTAGTCTTATGTCTGGTAGCTGGGATGGCAGCTCCTGCAGGGGCCTTTCTTGACAACAAGTTCGAAAAGGAAGTGGAAAAGGAATCCGGGGCGGTCAAGCTGGTCCGTGAAGTTCAACGCGGCGGCTACGATGTGGTTACCACCGGAGAACTCAAAAAATGGATCGATTCCGGGAAAAATATGCTGATCGTGGACACCATGCCCTATGAGGACAGCTACAAGAAGCAGCATGTGCCGGGGGCTGTTCAATTTCTTTTCCCTATACCGGACATGAAGAAATGGGACGTCAAGGAAACCGACGGCAAGACCCTGGAAGATTTCAAGAAATTGCTGGGCGACAATAAAGACAGACCGATCGTGATCTACTGCGGTTTCGTCAAATGCACACGCAGCCACAACGGCGCTGCCTGGGCCGTAAAGCTCGGCTACAAGAACGTCTTTCGCTATCCTGGCGGGATCTTTGCCTGGAAAGGGGCGGATTACCCAATTAAAAAAGCAACGTCGAAAGATAAATAAATGTGTTGGATTCAAACGGAATTCAACAAGCGTGAATCCGGCGATGACGACAAAAAGCAATTCTTCTGACAGGCACCATGGGTGGCACCGGCAAGAATTGCCGGTGGCCGAAGGCCAAGAGGTCTTGATTAAGGTGGTGCTATCGGAACACCAACCGATTTGCCCAAGTTTTCGATATCAAACAGGCTGGTTAATTCCTCCTCTTGTTGCTGCGCAACCCAGGCAACACGTTGCCTAAACCGGCAACAAGTTGCCTGGGCCACCCGCGAATGGTTTGTGCCAAACGCAGCTTCGGTTAAGTGACACTAAGATGCGCTGCCATGCTTGAAGACCAGACGGGAAAAGTGCGCGCCCCGCAAACTCGCTACGCTCTGACAGTGCGGGGCGCTTATCCTTCACTGCGTCTAAGTGACACTAAAATTCGTTGCTGACATGGCGCAAAACACCCGCTGGTGGCACCGCCTGCAGAAGCAATGGCCAAAGCCGAAAGTTGAGGTGCTAATTTAATCTTGTGGTTGGCCCTATTGGTTCGATTGGTTCGTATTAAAAATCGATTATGATCTAAAACGTTTTTTAGCTCGGACGAATCTCTAATTTCGGCCCATTGATTCTTAGGCTTTAATCATTGTTTTATATGCCATATTTCACCTTCATTATCACGCACGAACACTTCAA
>JASFGJ010000147.1:0-8440 GCA_050123815.1 Desulfobacteraceae bacterium | reverse complement strand
ATGCTTAGAAGTGGACGATCATCATATGCGCGCAAAAACACAAAATAAAAGCGGCCTGTTCAAGGCCATCATGATGTCCCATGTGGTATTGGTGCTGCACCTGCTGCTGTTCGCAGGCATCGGGTTGGTGGTGGCTTTTGTCGGCGGGGTCATGCAGTACATGATATGGATTTTGTTGGCCGGGATGCTTTCTGTAGCCCTGTCAGCCTATCTGATCTATCGGCGCATGCGTCGGGAGGGCAAGTCCATCGCCGATACATTGCGTTCGCCCATGTTTCGCGGACGTAGCGTTGAGGTGAGCTTGTTGGGCGGCTTTGCCACGATGCGCCTGGAATCGGGCAAACCCGATCCGGCCATCGAAGAGAGCAGTCAAGCACCCATGCAACTTGAAGATCCGGAAACCGCAAGAATCCGTGAGATAAATTCACTTGCGCAGTTGCTTGAAAAAAAATTAATAACGCCGGATGAGTTCGACATGGCTAAGCAACGATTGTTGCGGCCTTGAGGTTCGTGGAAGAAACAAATTCCACCAATTTGCTTAGGGCTCGCGCAAAAATAACTTCACATTTTTAAGCGCCGATGCATCCTGCCTGGCTGCGTTGCGAAAGCACGAAATATCCTGATATTCCTTCGCTTTCGCGCCTTTCCAGGAAGGCGCCTCAACACTTGAAAATGTAAATTTATTTTTACGCGAACCCTTATCTTTGAATCCGTAGCCAACCATGAAAGATCCAGGACCATGAAGAAAACAATTGCTTTGTTATCTGGCGGTATATCATCTGAAAGGGAGGTATCACTCAACAGTGGCGATCAGGTATTCCAGTCCTTGGATGCCACCAAATATGAGATCCGGCGATACGATCCCAAAACCGATCTTCCCAGGCTCATCGCAGAGGCTTCCCAAATCGACGCAGCATTGATCATCCTGCACGGTCCCTACGGTGAAGACGGCACCGTTCAGGGGTTGCTGGAACTGCTCGATATCCCGTATCAGGGCGCCGGTGTTCTGGGCAGCGCATTGGCCATGAACAAGCTGGCCGCAAAGCAGATTTATGAAGCTCAGGGGCTTCCCGTTCCGGCGCATGTGGTGGTCGAACGCTCGCAACGGCCGCCAACCGATGAACTGGTTCGTCAATTGGGCTTGCCGTTGGTCGTCAAACCGGCGACGGCAGGCTCCAGTATCGGAATGTCCATTGCCCGTCACGCCGAAGAGTTGCCACAGGCCCTGGAGTGCGCACTGGAATACGACACACGGATCCTGGTTGAAGCGTACATCGATGGTATAGAGATTACAGGTGCTGTTTTAGGAAACGACGCGCCGCAGGCATTGCCATTGATCGAGATCATTCCGGACAAGGAGCATCTATTCTTCGATTATGAAGCAAAATATACCGCAGGTGTAACACAGGAGATCTGCCCCGCCCGCATCGATGCCGCATTGACGGAAAAAGCCCAGGAGTTTGCCGTCCGAGCCCACCAGGCGTTGTATTGCACCGGGTACAGCCGTACCGACATGATGGTGCGCGGCAATGAGATTTTTGTGTTGGAAACCAATACGATCCCTGGTATGACACCTACCAGCCTGTTCCCCCAGGCGGCCCAGGCAGCCGGCATATCGTTCAGCCGGTTGCTGGATCGTTTAATTGAACTCGGTATTCAGGCCCATCATCGCCGTTAGCGCTTGAGCATTCCGGAATTATTTAGTGATGATTTACACCCGCTACAGCAAATTCATCCAAGCCTACCATAGCCTGGAAGATGGAGATGTGTACCTCGGGAAAGTGCCGGCTTCCCATTTAAAGGCCGCGATTTGCGCGGATTTGACCGCCCGGGGGGTTCGATTGATTCCTTCGGCGCTCGCTCAAATGATCAATGCGTCAAAAGTGGCGCAGGCATTCATCCTCAATCCCTGGATGGTTCCGCTGACGACGGCTGTTGTACGGCGCAAACAGCTGCTTGATGCCATCACGAAGTACGATCGTGAAAACATTGAAACAGTCATCACCAAAGCCGATCGGCTGCACTGTGGTCACGGCATCCGCAAGTGGGACAGCCCGGAGATGATGTATGCCTGCCTTGGACTGGATGATGCGGCGTTGCCTTTTGTGCTGCAGCCCTTTGTGGAGCAATTCATCGATTTGCGTGTGATCGTGGTGGATGATTATTGCGAGGCATACGTTCGCACGAATCCCCACAACTTCAGAATGAATTTGTCAACCGGCGGTCAGAGTCAGCCGTATCAGCTGACGGATCAACAAATCGATCTGTGTCGAAAACTAATGCGGCGTGTGCAAATGCCCTATGCGCATATCGATTTGATGCTGACCCCGGACGGATCCACCTATCTTTCGGAGATCCGGCTCGATGGAGGCATTCAGGGCGCACGGATTTCTCGACAGGAGTTGGAGCAGAAAAAGCAGCGGCTTTTGATGGCTTTGGCTTAGCAATTAATTTTCATCCAAGGGAGGTAGATTATGAAAGTGTTGGTTGTCGGAGGCGGAGGCCGTGAACATGCTTTGGTTTGGAAGATTGCCCAAAGCCCATTGGTGAAAAAAATATTCTGCGCCCCCGGCAACGCCGGCATAGCGGCCCTGGCCGAATGCGTTCCCATCGGTGCCGAAGATGTGGATCAACTCCTGGCATTTGCACGTCAGCAAAAGATCGATTTGACCGTTGTCGGCCCCGAAGGTCCTCTCTCTATCGGGATCGTGGATCGATTTGAGCAGGCCGGCCTGCGTATTTTCGGAGCCAGCCAAAAGGCGGCAGCCATCGAAGCCAGCAAATCCTTTGCAAAGCATATCATGACCAAATACGGCGTCCCGACGGCCATTGGTGAAACCTTTACCAGTTATAAGCCGGCGGAAGCGTACATCAAAAAAATGGGCGCCCCCATCGTTGTCAAGGCGGATGGCCTGGCGGCCGGAAAAGGCGTGATCGTTTGCGACACGGTGGCAAAAGCCATCAGCGCCCTGAAACAGATCATGGTGAAAAATGAGTTCGGCGATGCCGGCAAAAAAGTTGTGGTGGAAGAGTGCCTGATCGGAGAAGAGGCCTCGTTTCTGGCCTTTACCGACGGCAAGACCGTCATCCCGCTGCCCTCGTCCCAGGATCACAAACCCATCTTCGATGGCGACAAGGGGCCCAACACCGGCGGCATGGGGGCATATTCGCCGGCACCGGTCGTGGACCAGCACCTGCACGACAGAATTATGAAAGAGATCATGATTCCCACCGTGCAGGGGATGGCCGCCGAAGGACACCCTTACAAAGGGGTGCTCTATGCCGGATTGATGATCGATCGCGACCGGATCAAAGTGCTCGAGTTCAATGGCCGGTTCGGCGATCCCGAAGCCCAACCTCTGCTGATGCGCCTGAAAAACGACATTATCCCCATCATCGAAGCCATCATCGACGAGCGTTTGGATCAATGCCGGCTCGAGATCGATCCGCGCGCCACGGTATGTGTCGTGATGGCCGCCGGCGGATATCCGGGCAAATACAAAAAAGGGCTTCCCATCCAGGGACTCGATAAGGCCAAGCACCTGAAAGATGTCATGGTCTTTCATGCCGGGACCGGTCTGAAAGGCAAACAGGTCGTCGCCAGCGGCGGGCGTGTATTGGGTGTCACCGCTCTGGGAAAAACAGTGGAGCAGGCCATCGCCAAAGCATACAAAGCCGTCGAGAAAATCAGTTGGAAAGATGTCCAGTACCGCAAGGATATCGGCCAGAAGGCCCTGGCCCGTTTTCAAATCAAGCCCAAGGTGGGCATCGTCATGGGCAGCGATTCCGACCTGCCGGTGATGGAAGGGGCCGTGGCCATGATGAAGAAATTCGGCATTCCATTTGAAATGACCGTCGCTTCAGCCCATCGCAGCCCGGAAAGAGCCGCCCGTTTTGCGGCCACAGCCGGCCAGCGCGGAATAAAGGTGATCATTGCGGGCGCCGGTCACGCCGCCCACCTGGCAGGATCTTTGGCCGCCCAGACCAGCCTGCCGGTCATTGGTGTGCCCATCGACTCGTCGTGTCTCCAAGGCCTGGACGCACTGCTTTCCACGGTCCAAATGCCGCCCGGCATACCCGTGGCAACGGTGTCCATCGGCAAGTCCGGAGCGAAAAATGCCGGCATTTTAGCGGCCCAGATTCTGGCGCTTGAAGATTCCAAGGTCGCACAATTGCTGGAGGACTATAAACAAGAGATGGCCAGGCAAGTCGATCAGAAGGCAAAAAGACTTGAAGTCTATCGCTAACATCGTATCGGTGGATCCGCACGATCCGGAACCCGAAGCGATATTACAGGCAGCCAAGGCCGTCGCCGCAGGCGGGGTGGTCATCTTTCCCACCCGCGGTCTGTATGGCCTTGCCGTCGATGCCTTCAATCCCGATGCGGTCAGGCGGATATTCCAGATCAAGGGCCGCCCCCCAAACAAGCCCCTGCTGGTGCTGATATCCGACCCTGCCGATGTGCAGCGACTGACAGCGGCAACCAGCCCGGCGGCGCGCCATCTCATGCGCTGTCTCTGGCCCGGGGGCGTCACATTCGTCATGCCGGCCCGCGAGCAGCTGGCCGCCGAATTGACCGGCGGCAAAAAAAAAATAGGGGTGCGCCAGACCGCCCACCCCGTTGCCGCCGCCCTGGTTCAGGCCGTCGGGTCTCCCTTGACCGGCACCAGCGCCAATATCTCGGGTGCCGGTGGCTGTGCACGGGTATCGGAGATCGATTCGGCATTGATCGAGTCGGTCGATCTGGTGCTGGATTGCGGCACACTGGCCGGTGGTCCGGGATCGACGGTGGTGGATGTCAGCGATGCGGCGCCGGTGATCCTGCGGCACGGGGCTGTCGAGGGCCGGAAGATCCTGCGCTGCTTCGAGCGATTTGCCGAGCAAGATATTGACAATCAACCGTAATTTGAATATATAGCTGCTTTCATTGCCGGAGTGGTGAAATTGGTAAACGCAGCGGACTCAAAATCCGCCGGGCCTTGCGCCCTTGAGAGTTCGATTCTCTCCTCCGGCACCAAGGATATCAAGGAGTCAGCCATTATCGGTTGACTCCTTTTTTTGTCCAAATTGAGGATTGTGGCCAAATTGTGGCCACGGTGTACCTGAATGTATCGATATACAATGATCTGTGTAAAAAAGTGGGAAATTTAAATAATTATACGGATCAGCTGCCGATAAATATCGACTGAATTCAAAACTTCTAATTTGTTAACACTTAAGGATTTGGCGGTAAATGCCGCTTAACTTGTATGTGGTACCGGAAAAATGGACCTGATTGTTAAAATGAAATTTGGCTCACATCTGTATGGGACGAGTACTATAAATTCGGATGTTGATTTTAAAGGTGTCTTTCTGCCGACCAAGAAAGAGATCCTGTTAAATAACATACCAAAATGCAGAAGTTTTACGACAGGTGGCGGCATGCGTAAGAACAACTCGGATGATGTGGATGAAGAGATATACTCACTTAACTATTTTTTGAAATTGGCTTGTGACGGACAGACTGTGGCAATCGACATGTTGCATGCGCCGGATGAGATGTTGATGGTAAGTTCTGACATCTGGCGGAAAATTGTAGAGCAAAAAAAGAGGTTCTATACAAAAAACCTGAACTCATTTGTTAATTATGCCCGCCGTCAAGCGAGCAAATACGGAATTAAAGGATCGAGACTTAATGCAGCATTGCAGGTGTTATCTATTCTAAGGTCGAATAATCCTGAAAATAAGCTAAGAGATGTTTGGGAGCTTTTGCCCAGATGTGAGTATTGCCACGACATCGGTGTGGATCCGAATGGCATGAGACAATACCAGGTTTGTGGGAAAACATTCCAAGAGTCTGCATCCATAGGATATGTGCTGCCGATCATAAACAAATTCTATGATGATTACGGTCATAGAGCTAAGCTTGCAGCGGAAAACAAAAATATTGACTGGAAAGCCATATCTCATGCACTTAGAGCCGCAATTCAGACCAAAGAAATCTTGATGACCGGTACGGTGAGTTTTCCTCTGAAGGACGCACCTTTTCTTCTGGATGTGAAATCCGGTCGGTTGAACTATGCCAAAGAAGTGGCGCCGGTTTTGGAATCACTGATGGATGAGGTTGAGCAGTTGGTTAACGATAGTGACCTTCCAGACAAGGTAGACCTTGAATATTGGGATAATTTTATTTGTGAAATACTATTAAAAGAAAGATTTACGGGATCCTTGGCAGATGCAAAAAAAAATTGTTAGTGCGCTTGAGCGAATTGAAAAAGATCACTGGGTACGGATTATCCTATCCAGCGAATCAGGCAGCAGAGCATGGGGCTTTCCTTCTAATGACAGTGATTATGATGTTCGCTTTATCTATGTGCACAACAGGGACTGGTATTTAACAATAGCTGAAAAAAGAGACGTTATCGAGCTGCCTGTTGACGATGAACTCGATGTCAATGGTTGGGATCTGAAGAAAACTTTGCAGCTCATGAGGAAGTCAAACTCGCCGTTGATGGAATGGCTTTCTTCTCCGATCCAATACAAAGTTTGGCCTGAGGCGTACAGCAGGTTGGCTGAATTATCCAAACTCTCTTTCATGCCCGAGACATCATGTCATCACTATTTGTCAATGGCAAAAAGGAGTATCGAACAAGTTGATGGCCATAAGAGAGTAAAATTAAAAACATATATGTACGCCATTCGTTCAATTTTGTGCTGCCAATGGATTATAGCCAAGTCGGAACAGCCTCCAATGCGGATTGAAAATATACTTGCTGAATTCACGGACGATCAGATTTTTAAAGATAAAGTGATCCAACTTATAGATAAAAAAAAGGAGAATCCTGAAAAATATAAAGTTGAACGCTCTGAAATTATCGAGGACTATGTCCAGGCAAATATTTGTGAATTACAAGCCAAAATTCCGGGCAATCCTCCGAGACCGAAGATTGAGTTATTTGATAATTCATTTAGATCAATTATTGAAAATTCAGGTATATAACTGTGTTTTAAAAGGATATATATCGGATAATAATTTCAATACGCTTTAGTTAAAATCCGATATGCGTCCCGGAATACACAAGCTATTGGGAATATCAGAAAATTTAATCTCCAGTGCCCACTAGTGCTCCCTGAATATAGTCCTTCAAAGCTCAGACATTCGTGACCATGATCCTGGCATTTCACCAGCGCAAAGCCAAAATGCAGATCGCCGCACTCCAAAAGTGGGATTGAACTTGACCTACGCCTGCTCTTTGACATATTAAGATGGTACCATCTTATCAATTAATGACTGACAACCACCGGAAAGCTAAAATCGTGATACGTTCGTTCTCATGGAGATGGGTCCTTGTATGCATGCTGTTGATTTACGGTGCGGCTGATGCCGAGGCCTTTGAGTTGGGAGTCACCAACGGCAAACTTACGGTCAATGCGGATAATGTCCCCCTGCAGGATTTACTACGGGTTTTGTCTTATAATGGCGTTGTGGTACGGATCGATCCCAAGATCGATACGTTGGTCTCCGCCGCTTTTAAAGAGCGGGAGATGGAAGAGGGCCTTAAGATGCTGTTAAAGCCTCACAACCACGCTTTTGTGTGGAAGCCCGTTCCGCCCTTTCCCGAAAAGCCAAACACTCCCTATCAATTGGAAGAGATCCATGTGTTCCGACCCGGAGAGAAAGATCTCATGGTACCCATCGATGCAGCGGATTTGGATCGTCCCCGGATTGATGAGATGGTGACTCAGGTCGTTATCCTGGACAACAAGATCTACGTACCTGTAACACTGGGATACCAGGACAAAGAATATGAGACGACCCTGGTGTTGGATACCGGTGCCAGCGACATGGTGATCCACCAAAATGTGGCCGATCAGTTGGGGATTGAACAGACTCAGCCATCCACAGCCCGGGGAGTCGGGGGCATTGAAGTTGATACCCGGCTGGTTCAGCTTCAGTATGTCAGCGTTGGCCCTCATGAAAAGAAGAACCTCAAGGCCAACATTATCGACTATCAACGCCCTGAAGGTGAAACCAACGAGCTTTACAACGGCCTGCTGGGATTAAGTTTTTTAAAAGACTACCCATTTGTTATTGATTATAATGAGCAAATCATCATGTGGCAGCCTTGATATCCGCCCAAAAAGTACTTTGGACAAAGGGACATTCTTTGTATTTCCACATTTAGTTTAATTTCTTCAAATGTACAAATACAAAGGGCGTTTCAAGTCCCTACTAATTTTCCATGGATAGGCCAAACAGGATCACCCATCGGAAATCATCAATCTTCCAGGAGTCGATCTGCGTCATCAGGCGATCTCTAATCGATTTGCTTTGCACAGCAGGTTGACTGAATCAGTTAACAATTCATTTAGATCAATTATTGAAAATTCAGGTAGATAACTACGGATGCTGCTGTCAATTACAAATGAAAAAAGAACAGCGACTGATATCGGCTACCTG
>JASFGJ010000146.1:0-8495 GCA_050123815.1 Desulfobacteraceae bacterium | reverse complement strand
CTGGCCGACACTAGGCGATTCAAGGGCGCAACCGGAAGAATATCTTTCGACGCCAATGGCGATCCGTTAAACAAAGGCGCAAGTATCTTGAAATTCGAAGATGGCCAATGGCGCTTCTTCAAGTCATTTGAACCCGGTTCATAATAATTCTATGGGCAGAGGAGCACATGCCGTTTTCTTTTCTAAAAACCGATAGCCTGATATTTCGCATCAATGCGGCCATCTGGACAGTATGTGCTGCCATATTGCTGGTATTCGGTCTCTTCTTCTATGCCTTTGAAAAGCAGCAGCGGCAGGCGCAGACCGACCAGGCCAAGATTTTATTGGATGCCCTCTATCAGCAAAAACGAGAGGAGCTGGCCAATGAAATCTTCGCCAATCATCGGGAAGCTCTCATGCGCTCCATTTCTGAACTGCATGCCGTCAAAGGCATCCGTGCAGTCCACTTGTTCGACCTGAAAGGAATCCTCATAGAATGGGTGGGCAACCAAAAACAGGATGACCTTAGTGCGGAGATTCGAACAGAATTGACCAAAGGCCCGATTTTCAGCTCGATCATGCTGAACCAGAAAGAATCGCTGACCTATACCATTGCCATTGAGGTCATCGGTGAAAAAATCGGATACTTTCGCATTTTTTTTGATCTTTCCGATCTGAAGCGGGCATCGCAACAGCGTATCCTGTTGATTGTGGCGGTTTTCGGAAGCATGTTGGTGGTTCTGTCACTTGTATTGCACTTGCTGCTCACCCATTCGGTCATTCAACCGGTCTCGCAGATCCGGAACGCGATGGACCAGGTAATGCAGGGAAATCTTGGAGAACACGTGTCGCTGAAACTGAAAGATGAAATCGGCGTGGTGGCCGATGCGTTCAATGCCATGTCTTCGCAGCTTCAAGAACAGCGTCGGCGTCTGTTGCGCTCGATGGAGCTTCGGGATTCCTATGCCGAACAATTGGAAGATACCAACCGCAAGCTGGCCCGCCTGAATACCGATCTGGAGAGCATCGTGGAAGAACGGACATTGGAATTGCGCGCGAGCAACCAACAGCTTCGCTCCCAGATCCAAGAGCGCATCCGGGCGGATCAGGCCAAACACGCCCTCGAAGAGCGCCTGGCCAGATCGCAGAAAATGGAAGCCCTCGGACTCCTGGCCGGAGGCGTTGCCCACGACCTGAACAATGTCTTGTCCGGCATCGTCAGCTACCCGGAGCTGATTCTAATGGATCTTGATGAAGATCAAAGCGTTCGGTCCATGGTCTCGGCTATCCAGCGCTCGGGACAGAAAGCGGCCGCCATTGTCCAGGATCTACTCGCGCTTGCGCGACGCGGCGTGACCCACACTTCCGTTCTGAATATCAACAACGACATCATCCTCGATTATTTGAACTCACCCGAGTTCGGCAAGATGCAATCCTACCACCCGTCCGTTTCCGTTGAAACACGGCTCGAGCCGGATATTATGAACATCCGGGGCAGTGCCATCCACCTGAAAAAAACCATCATGAACCTGGTGTCCAACGCGGCCGAAGCGCAGCCCGACGGCGGGCGGATCATCATTACAACCAAGAACATCTATGTTGACCGCCCCATCAGTGGATACGACGAGGTCAATGAAGGCGATTATGTCCTGCTGCAGGTCAAGGATTATGGTTCCGGCATCGCAGAGCAGGATTTGAATCGCATCTTCGAGCCGTTCTACACCAAAAAGAAAATGGGTCGCAGCGGCACCGGGCTCGGCATGGCGGTGGTCTGGGGAACAGTTCAGGACCATAATGGATACATCAACGTGGAGAGCCTGGTTGACAAGTGCACGACATTCGAGATCTACATTCCCGTTACGCGGGAACCGGTCCCAGACAAGGCCGAAACAGTCCCATTGGACAGCTATGCAGGCAGGGGTGAGAAGATTTTGGTGATCGATGACGTCCAGGAGCAGCGGGAGATTGCGTCCACGCTGTTAGCGCGCCTTCAATATGAGGTGGTCACGGTACCCAGCGGTGAAGCTGCGCTTGAATATCTCAAAGACCATTCGGTCGACCTGCTGGTGCTCGATATGATTATGGACCCAGGGATGGATGGATTGGACACCTTCATCGAAATTCTCAAAATCAACCCAAACCAGCGAGCCATCATCGCCAGCGGCTATGCGGAAAACGAGCGTGTCAAAGAGGCTCAGCGCTTGGGCGCCGGGGCTTACATCCGAAAGCCCTATACGGTTGAAAAAATTGCACGGGCGGTACGTGCAGAACTCGACTGACGCTTGGCGCGGCATAAACCTTTTTCCAGCATATCACGCGATTATTGGTTTCTAGATATTGCTTTTTTAATATAATTTATCTAAGAAACAATTAAAAAACCGAAAATAACGGCGATCGGCAAGCAAACCATGGCCAAAACCACCGACAAACAACATTTCAGTGCGTTCAAAAACCGACTTTTTGAAATTCTGAACCAGAAAACACAGGTCTGGTGGGCGGGTCGTATCGGTATATCCCAAAGCGTTATCAGCAACAGCTACTACAAAGGAACATTTCCTCGGTCCGACAAGTTGATGAAAATCATTCAGCTGTCCGGTGTTTCAGCCAATTGGCTCCTGTTTGGCAAAGGAGCGAAATACATGGACGACATGGACGACATTGCCATCGACCGTCAGCAGGATCGGAAACGCGAGCAGCAAATTCAAATATTGCAAATCGAAGCTGAAAATCAGGAGCTTAAAGAGCGTATCAAAGCGCTGCAGCGCCAATTGGAGCAGCAAAAGACAGATGCAATGATCGGCATGCCGGATCAGATCAAAGGCATCAGCGGCCAGGATATTTTTGAACAAAACATCTTTCCTGTTATGACGATGTTCCGGATGCTCAATGAAATTGCATTGAAAATTGTTGAAATCCACACCAAAGAACGGATGAATAACGACCAGTTTATTCACCTGACCAAATGGATACGAAACAATTTTGAAACAAAAAAGTTTGAAACCATTACAAAACTGAGTGAACTGGAAAATATTTTGAAGCCCACCGCTGAAGAGTAGCCACCCTATCGGCACCCGAGAAGCACCCCACTGGAAAAATAAAAAAGATTGACAAAGCCAAAAAAATAGATTTTTCTATGAATAATATTGATTTTCCAATACAAGCGCCCCGTCTATATCTAGTATCAAATTTCCGAGACCTCTGTATGTGTGGACAACAACAAAACCGCCGCGACACCTGGTTGAAGATCTATATGAAAACCGCACCGCCCAATATCGAACGGATATTTGGCTATGACAAATACCGGCGATGGGTGGCATTTTTTTGGAGCAAACAAGAAGATGCCTGCCTGAGCTTTGACGGATATGCCTATGCACAAATCAGCGCATTGGTTTGGGATTCGTTCTTCAGTCATCAATTAACCATGGCTCTTAACTACACAAGAGATGCGGGTGGATTAAACAAACTATATGAATTCGGAGATATGCACGTTTCTGCGCGGCACTGGCTTGTGTTGGACCGACAAGATTCAACACTTTTTGTGGGCGAAAAAAACGATGTCCTCGCTTTTTTTCGTGATCTGATTCGAAAAATCCCGGAAGATAAAGATGCGATTGCCGGCCAACCTATCTGGATGGCCGAGAATGAATCCAGCGGCGGGAGCTCAACCGGCCGGCTGGAGATGATTAACAACATGATCCAGTGGATGGATCACCGACTGAAAGCACTTAAAGAGGCGGGTAAATGGCCGAGAATGCTCGAATGAAAGACAAGCGATACAAACCGTCGCACCGGTCGCCCAGGCCGACGACCGAAGACGCGTTACACCATCACCTGTTGCTGATGGTGATGACCTTTTTGCTTATGGACTGAGGTCGCCGTCTAAAAGAACAATCGATCGGGAATCACCGCAACCGACGCAAACACCGGCTCGTAGAGCGGCAGCAGCATGTCCGCCATCTCCCGGATTTTGACCACCGTATCTTTTATGGTTGCGATTGAACGACAGCGGTCGGAGACATGTGATGGATAAGCCGGACGGCCGCCCGACGAACGTGGGACGAGTTGTCGTTCAACAGCTTGCGCACTTCAGGCTCCAACGCTGTCAATAGATGATGATCCGCTGCCGCAAGCGTTGTCAAGGCTCTCTCCCGGATGCGGGTATCGGGATCGTTCAGGCATTTTTCAAGCAGTGTCAAGCTCTCATTCGGATCGGCGACGGTATTGAGCACGACAAGCGCATCATAACGCAGGTCGCTATCCCGATTAAACAAATAGTTTTTACAGATCTGAACAATTTCGTTGTAACGCGACGAAAACTGTCCCAGATTGTACAAGATGCTGCGTTGCTGCTCTTTCGAACTTTTATGCAGTCGGTCGGTGAGTATACTGAACAGCCGATCGTCCTGAATATTGGATAGGGCATTCACCGCAGCCTGCTGAACTTCGGTCTCGGTATCAAACAAACAATCGATTAAAAAAGGGACCGCCTGCAAATTGCCCTGCCAACCAAGAGCAAACGCCGCATTCGCACGCTCGAACGTCGAGCTGCCCTGCAGCACCTCCAGCAGTTGATGCACCAGCGGTTCGCAGTCTCTCAACACGCCGCCCACCACGCTAAGTTGAATGGCCGAAGCCTGCCGTATCGCCTCGCTGTCGGCATCGTTACGCATAATGGTCAACAACGGATCAACGACAGCGGGGCTCGCCAGTGTACCGAGCAATAGAACAATCTTGATTTTCAAATCATCTTCAGCCAATGGGTAAGCTCGCAGCAAGACATCAATGGCCTCATCTCCCTCTCGGATCAGCTTGTCCACCCCATAGATATAACCGCGCACTTTGGCCAACAGCCGTTCTTGGACGTCGAATTGAATGATATTGTCTGTCATTATCCCTTATCGGCATCGGGTTTTTCGTTGAAATCATTGATGCCATAAAATTAAGCCATTGTCCACGTTTTGTGCCGAGATTGCAACGAAATCGAATCTGTTATATTCAAACGCATGATTCCTCTCAAAGATGACAACCCGACCCGTCGCATTCCATTTATTAATCTGCTGCTGATAATGGCAAATCTCGCCCTGTTCGGTTATCAGTATTTCTATTTGCCGCAGGGCCCGAACTATTTGATCAACATGCTGGGCTTTATTCCAGCCGAAATGTTCAGCCTGACCGATGCGCCGCCTTCGACCCCCATACCAATGCCATTGACCCTGGTCACATCCATATTCATCCATGGCGGCTGGCTGCATTTATTGGGCAACATGCTCTATCTGTTTATTTTTGGCGACAATGTCGAAGACCGTCTGGGGCATTGGCGCTATTTGGTTTTCTACCTTGCCTCCGGCATCTGCGCCGGGCTGGTCCACGGTGTCCTGTTTGCCCAGAGCCCGGTTCCGTGCGTCGGGGCCAGCGGCGCCATAGCCGGTGTGCTTGCCGCTTACATGTTCTTTTACCCCAAAGCCAAGGTGAGCACGCTTTTTATTATCTTCGTGTTCTTTCGCATCGTGCGGCTGCCGGCCATTGTGGTTCTGGGTTTGTGGATCGTGCTTCAAATCGTCAGCGGCATGACCGAGCTGTCGGCGCAGGCCGGCGGAGTTGCCTGGTTCGCCCACATCGGCGGTTTCGCCGCCGGCGCCATCCTGGCCTTGATATTGAAGCCGAAAACAAGATAGTTTTAGTTAAAACAACGACAACTGCTTTTGGTTGGGTTTTCCAGAAATTGATTGCGTGGTCTGATACTCAACTAATTGCGGTTCGATGTCCGCAAGAAACGGGGAAATTTGGGTTTGGCCCGATTTGCCGAACCGAGTCCGCTTGCGGGCCCAGCTCAGAATCAGACGCTCCTGCGCCCGGGTCATGCCGACGTAAAACAGGCGGCGCTCCTCATCCAGATCCACCTCATCCCGCTTCGGGCGGCGGTAGGGAATCAATCCATCCTCACAGCCCGCCACAAAAACCGTTGGAAACTCCAGCCCTTTGGCCGCATGCAGGGTCATGACCGCCACTTTTTCAATGCGGGCATGATAATAATCGGTATCCTTGCGCAGCGTTAGTGCCGTTGTAAACGCATCGACCTGGTCGTGGAACGGGTCGGCCAGCGATATGAGTGCCTCCAGGTCCTGGGATTCCAGTTGCCGGGACAAGCGCGTCTGCTCGACAATGCACGCCAAGGATTGGGACAGCGACATTTCGGCCGTCCGACGGCGCAGCGTCTCGAGCAAACGCACCAGTGCGGACAGGCGCTGCTGGCGCTTCGAGTTAAGGCCCGGAATTGGAAAGCGGTTCACAGCATGCAGTGCCGTGGTCAAGGGAAGCTGTTTGGCATAGGCCCAGAACTTGAACGCATCGAGGGTTTCCCGGCTAATCGGTGATCCGCCCAAATCCATCAAACGGGAAAAATCCGCATAGGTCCCCACCCCTTTGACAACTTTGAGGGCAGCCAACAGTTTGGCCACTGTTTTCTCGTGCACCATTGTGCGGCTGGCCATCTGACACGGAATTCCCGCCGCTGTCAGTGTTTGGGCAATAAATTGGGCCTGTTCCCCGGTGCGGCACAACACGGCAAAATCATCGAAACTGCTGTCGCCGCTGGTGGTTTGATCATCCAGCTTGTCAAAATCGAGGCTGTGAAAGCCGATTCCACCGACCATTTTCTCGATGGTTCGACCGATGGCTACGGCTTCGGATTTTGACGAGGCGGTCTCCATGACGGTAATCGTCGGAACACCTGAAATATCCGAGCGTATTGGCGTTCGCTCGCCGCCTTGCAGCCGGATCTGATGTCCTTGCATGAGTTGAAAAGAGGCCTCCAGGATCGTGGTGCTGGAGCGATAGTTTTGGCTGAGCTGGTGGAGCCGGACATCGCGATAATCGCGACTGAATTGCTGAAAATAACGGACGTCCGAACCGCGAAAACCGTATATGGCTTGATCCGGATCACCAATGACACATACCTGCGCCCCCTTCGCGGTCAAGGCGCGCAACAGGCGATACTGACCGAAATTGATGTCCTGAAACTCGTCAACAAAAATATGGCTGAATCGCTTTTGAACGGCTTTTCGCCAGGTTGCATCGCTCTCCAGAATCTTAACCGTCTCAAGGATCAAGTCCTCATAGTCAAACAGCTCCTGCACTTTGAGCAAGGTTTGATATCGACCGTAAACCTCTGTTAACTGGCTTTTCAGGCTTGGATCGGAAACCAGCGGACTCAAATCATCGTCATGGCTCAGCAGTCGCTGCTTGGCCTCGACAATCAACTCCAGCAGATCCGCCGCTGCAAGGGTAATCGTCCGGCCGTCGGCCGTCGACAGTGCCAGTGCATCCGCCAGCAGGGCGGCGCGCCCCTGATCATCGACAATGGCGCCTTGGCAGTGGTCGTATATTTCCTGAAGCAGTTGCCAGCACAAACCATGGAACGTGGCAATTAGCGGTCGCCCGTCGCCAAGGGCGCAATTGTCCTGCATCGCCGTCAGGCGCTGGCGCATCTCTTCGGCGGCTTTATTGGTAAAGGTGACCGCCAAAATGGTGTCGATACCCTGCTGAAGCAATGTGGCCATACGACAGGTGATGGTGCGCGTTTTGCCGGTACCGGGCCCGGCAACGATGCACAGCGGCCCGCGACGGTGATCGACAACGGCTTGCTGACGGGGGTTTAGCTGAATCGCTGCGGACTGCTCCGGTGGATCAAAATCGAACGGCACTTGATGTTGCGGCTGGTCCGGCGCTGCGGCTTGTACTTTAGAATCGGCACCCGCCACGCAATCGGTGTGGCATTGAACATCGAACAGCTTCTGCTGGCCCTGCAATGCCTGCCTCTCTTCCGGGTCGAAGATCCGCACCTGTCCGAACTCGCCGTCATAGCCGGGATCGAATTTGACACGGCCGTCACGCATCCGCTCGACGGCTTCCGCCAGCAGAGAAATGCCGCATCGATCCAAATCTTCACGAGGCACCCGACACAAGATGTCCAATTCAGATCCAAACGTCTGGATCAACCGATCGCCGGCCTGCAGAACCTTTTTCGACTTGGGCCCGACCTGCAGCACCTCCGACAGAAGATCTTCCAATGGAATCAGGCTACGAAAGGAGGCCGCCCGGGGGGAGCGGCGGCCTTCGGGCCTGTCCGCCAGAGATTCCACCCGGTAGAGCACCCCCAGGGTCAACGGTTTGCCGCACTCCGGACAACGGTTGTCCAGGGCTTTGGTCTGCTGCGGGAAGCTGCGAAACCCGCACTTGCGATGCCCGTCGACATGATACTTGCCCTCTTCGGGGTAAAACTCATAGGTGCCCAGAAACGTTTTTGGATCGGAGGTTTCCAGGGCCGAACGGATCGCCGTATAGCTCAATTCGGTATCGAAGCAGTTGGCCTCTCGCCCCAGCTTGGACGGGCTGTGAGCGTCGGAGTTGGAAACCAGGGTGTAACGGTCCAACCCGGATACGCGCCAGTTCATGGCCGGATCGGACGACAGGCCGGTCTCCAGGGCAAAAATATGGGGGGTCAGATCCTCAAAACA
>JASFGJ010000145.1:0-8526 GCA_050123815.1 Desulfobacteraceae bacterium | reverse complement strand
AAATTACATTTTTCCATATAAATTTGATTGTTCATTTTTTAACATTAAAAGGAGGCAGCTATGCGTGATCCATTAACTCGAAAATTAATGGCTTGGACAATTATTATTACATTTGCTTTTACCGGTGTGACACCGGCCTTTTCAGGGGCGCGGATTATCCCTGACGGTAAAGTCAAGGTCTTTGAAGGAAAAAAATTGGTGCAGGAGTTGAAGCAGGAAGCCCCGTTTCCTGAAGGTGCGCTGCTGACGACCGAGGGCAAGTGCGGCGTGCGATTGGAGAATTTTTACCTGGTGGCAGATGACGGCTGCACTTTTGGTATCGTGGATGGAGTGAACCAAATAGATCTGCGAGTGGACAATGGCCTGCTCTATTTTGCCATTACGCAACACACCGGCCAAGTATCTTTTCTGACACCGGCTGGTGTGATGACCAGCCGGCAGGTGCGCCTCAATGCCGCGGCTGACGGCGGTGTGCTAAAGGGCTACCTGGAGGTGACTGGTTCGCAAGTCCAACTTGGTGTTTTAGAAGGCGGCTCCATGGTTGTCTCCACTGATAAGGGAGTTCAAGAGATCCGATCCGGCAAGCAGATCACGCTGGCTCTGGCCGACCCGATCAGTGAAGAAGATAAGCAAGCGATTGCTGAAAAGGAACAAACGCCGGCTATAGAGGGAAAAGAAACTGACGAGATACCGGCGGTCTTTTTTGTGGGCGGTGCTGCCCTTCTAGGCGCTGCAGGTTATGCTATTTACGATGCGAACAGACCCACCGGCGATGGGCCCACGCCCGGCCCGGCAAGCCGCGTTGCGCCCTAAGATATCGCTGCCATCGATCTGGAAAGTGTTTAACGGTCAATGGCAAATGGAATAGGAGAGGTGTGCCCAGATTCACCATTTGTGGTTCGCCGACTGATAAAGGCTGGTTATGCAATGTTAAGTTTCAAGTACTTTTGGGTGATTTTTTTGGTGATCGTTTTGCTGGGATGCGCCTCAGCGCCGGACGAGAAGATAAATTCTCTTAAGATTGACAGCTATGACGTGCGCGGTTTGGGCAGTCAGGAGACTGACAAGCTCAATGAGCAACTGCTGTCTGCCGCACAGATCAACACAGATCCGAGCGACTATCTGCTGGGTTCCGGTGATTTGCTTCAGGTGACGGTATTCGAGTCCGAGGACCTCAATGCCAAGGTGCGGGTCAGTTCCCGTGGCTTTGTCACACTGCCGTTGCTGGGTCAGGTCGAGGTCAAGAAAATGACGGCACGTGATGCAGAAGTCCATATCGAAAATTTGTACCGTGAAAAATACATAAAAAATCCCCATGTCAGTGTTTTTGTGGAGGAGCATTTCAGTCAGCGGGTTACCCTCATCGGTCAGTTCAAAACACCGGGAACGTATGACTATCTGTCGAAAATGAGGCTGCTGGATGTGATGGCCCTGGCGGGCGGATTAAACGAGAAAGCGAGCCACACGGCCCAGATCAGGCGTATGGGAAAATCAGGGCAGTCCCAGACGATATTGGTTGACTTGGAAAGAATTGTTTCAGAAGGTCGAGACGAATTGAACGTCGAGATCAACGGCGGCGATGTGATTTTTGTTCCCGAGGCCGGCATGTTTTTCGTGGATGGTGCCGTACGCAAGCCCGGAGCCTATCATATCAAAAACCGAACCAAATTGGTGGAGGCGCTCTCAGTGGCCGGCGGGCTTGCACCCTATGCCCAAACAGAGGCCATCATCCTGGTGCGTCATATGAAAGGCGGCGACCGTAAAGTCCTGGAGTTGAAGATCGACGATCTGGAAGTGCAGGATACTCCAGTTCAGGACCGCGACCTCATTTTGGTTCGGTCCAGCGGCGTGAGCAAATTTTTTCATGGATTGGGGCTTTCAATCGGCATCCCGGGGGTAGCGGGATTTGGATACTCCAATCCACAGCGGTAGCAAGCGGCGCTTAGACGCAGCTTCAAGACTTCCTCTCGGGCCCAACTACGTGATTTTATGTTGGGGTGAGACACGCCCCTCCTTCCCCTTCGCCTCCAAAAAGTAGAGGTACGGTAACATGCCTCATCCCTCTCAAGGAGAGGTGATAAATGGATGGGCACAATTTAAATTGCACGTTGACCTGTTCATCCGACTTGATGGTTCCGGATTTGATGCCGGGCGAGTGCTCGCAGGGTTAGGATAGCTTGAACGGGCCGGCTATACAGCCAAGTCCGATGACAATTTGCGTCGCTTATTGAGGCTCGATCTCCGAATATGGGGGTCGAGTTTTTTTTTGCTTGAAAAACCCGATCCTCTTGGCCGAAGCTCTTCTTTGCGTTTTGGTGTGAGATCATTATGTTGCCATTTGGGTTTAAATCAACTATCACGATTGCAACGGTCTAAATTGGGTATCGCTCGGCAATCAACCATAAAGGAGTCCATAATGAAAAGTTACCGCAAAGAGTTGTGGTTTGATGTACCGACCCGGCGTGCATTTATCAATATCACACCAAAGGTCGAGGAATGTTTGAGGGACAGTGGAATAACCGAAGGTTTGGTGCTAGTAAACGCCATGCATATTACCGCTTCGGTTTTTATTAATGATGACGAGTCGGGTCTGCACCACGACTATGAGCAGTGGTTGGAGCGTTTGGCGCCGCATGAACCGGTTTCGCAATATCGGCATAATGTGGGTGAGGACAATGCCGACGCTCATATGAAGCGGCAGGTGATGGGCCGGGAGGTGGTTGTAGCAATTACCGACGGCAAGCTGGATTTCGGCACCTGGGAACAGATTTTTTATGGTGAGTTTGACGGACGCCGGAAGAAGCGCGCGCTGGTAAAAATAATCGGCGAATAACCTGGTCCATGCAAAAAAATCCTAAGGCACCGCGTAAAGGAAATCGAGGAGCGGAAGAGTCGAAGTCATTCTTTACTCCTTTTCGTGAGATCATAATGTTGCACTTTGTAGCTGAATCTTTATAGCGAACCGATAATAGGAAAAGGCATCACGCCAAACATGGGCATGATGCCTTTTCGCGTGGTGTGTGGTTTTTAGACTCTTTTGACGTTCTTGGCTTCCGGGCCGCGGTCGCTCTCTTCGATTTCGAATTCGACCTGCTCACCTTCATTCAAGCTTTTGTAGCCATCCATATGAATGGAAGAAAAGTGAACGAAGATGTCTCGACCTTCTTCTTCGTTTATAAAGCCGTAACCTTTCTTGTTGTTAAACCATTTTACCGTTCCTTGTGCCAAAACTTAGCCCTCCTGTCTCTTGTGCGTTGTACCTAGCGGCAGTTTCTACCAATGGACAACAGCAGGTGATTGTTCCGGCCTTGCCCTGCTGCAATCCGCGCTCTCATAAAACCAATGGCCGCTTGTAGATCAAGTAATAAGATGCCTGCAACCCCTTGATATAAGGGTGATTATTCAACTCATGCCGTAGCGATCCGACGAGCGACTTCTTGAACCTTGAATACAAAACCATTCGGCGAAAGAACTATGCCGAGGTTATCTTTATACTTTCGTGAATTAGATCTTCTAATGGCGTTTAGAACCGCCATTAATTTTCCTTGCTTAAGATGGGACGTGCAAGGTTTTTAAAGCATATTTCTTGTCCGTTAGGGACGCGAAATGGAAGCCCGGCGCCGTTGCCGTGCCAGATATGCTTCCGTTGCTTTTTTTTCTTTATTGCGTCTCAACGTGCGCTCTATTTTCGCGCGTGCGCTTCGATAGGCCATGCGTGAAGGCGGTGTTCGATCAACCGCCTTTATCAAATGATAGCCGAACCGGGTTTCGACAATGTCGCTGACCTCTCCCGGTTCAAGGGCAAAAGCGGCCTTGGAAAAATCTTTGATAAGCTGCTGCCGTTCCAGATACCCAATATCGCCGCCTCGAACTTTGCTTGAATCGTCCGAATGTTCCAGGGCCAAAGAGGCAAAATCTGCGTTTTCATGAAGCATCAATTGGATGGATTGGATGCGCAGCAAGGCGTTACCGCGCTCGACTTTATCATTTTCATCGCGAAATGCAATAAGAATGTGTCTGAACCTCATCCGTTCCTTGCGCTGAAAATATTCGGGATGTTCACGGTAAAACGCCTGCATTTCCGCTTCGCTGACTTTAATTTGTCGAATGACTTCCCTGCGTAGCAGGCGTCTGACAATAAGTCCTTTTTGGATTCGTGCACGCAGCATACTTTCCGTGATGCCGGTGTTTTCAAGAAAACGTTGATAAGCGGCCCTGCCGCCGAGTTGATGCTTCAGTTCTTTCAACGCAAGGTCGACCCACCGTTTTTGAATCCGGATATTTCTCTGCTTCGCCTGTTGATAGAGCAGTTCACGATCAATTAAATTCTCAATCAACTGTTTGCGCAATCGGGATAACTGGCCATTGCTCAGCGGACGGTTGCGAAAGCGCAATTCGGCTTTTAATTGCGCCGCTTCAACGGACAAATCCTGTTGGGTGATGGCGACATCGTTGACAACCGCCAGAACGGAGCCATTCTGGACTTGGGCCACTGCGCCTGACCACCCGGCAAAGCAGATCATCGCCGCGACAGCGGCTGAAGCGATCCAGTGTTTGCAGTTTCGAATTGCCATGCAGTGCTTCCAGCCCGATTATGGGGCACAAAACCGTCACAGAGCGCTGCGACCGGCTGCCGGTTTTCAACTCTGTGACCAATGGCCCCCTTGCATTTATATGATTGGAGACGTGATGTCTCCGCTTTCGTACGCTGCCGATGGCCTCAAATAAAAGCCACCCCCATTTGGGATAGTCGTTTACTCCATTGGATTTGCTGAATCCACCTGGTGCAAATCGTCGCAATCAAAGCGTTTCTGAATGTTTGATGCCTTTGAATGGTGTCGGCTGCGCCTCACGGTGACCGCGTCAGCCGGAACGGATAATAGCGGCCGGTCTGTTATGACTGGCCCTTTTCGATTGTTATCAACTCACCGACGAAACTTCCCACCGATACTTTGCTGGCAATTTTTACCGGCAGGCGCCGTTCATCCGCGGTTACCCACAACTGTATTTTCGCATCTTTGGATTTTTTAAATACACCACCAATATCTTTAAGTTCCGGTTCGATCAGATAGGTTTCAAACCTCCCGCCCGGCACTTCAATGGTTTCCTTGCGAACAATTTTTGCCGAACCGGAAATCAATTTTTTACCATCGCTGATCGGGCATTCGATAATCCCGTCGGGTTCGAATTTTGCAAGACGGGAATAATAAAAAACAGACAACGGATCAAAAGTCCCCGGTACGATGTCGATGGCATTTCTCTTTTTTCTGCCATCGGAATATTGGGCCGTCGAGTTATCCCAGTCAAACCGAACCTTGATATTTTTTTTCGAGCTCCCCTCATGTTGCTTCTGACGGTAGTGGATGGTGGCGCTCATATCCGCGGTAACATAGGAATCGATGCGGTCCCGAACTTTGTAAAACATATCCACGAAGGCGTTGGATTCCGCTGTCATGCGGAAATGGTAGACCTTGGTGCCGTCGATGTTTTTCATCGGCATGACTTCCAGAACCGCTTTCCCGGCTGGTACGACAGCCCATCGCAGCTCGAAAACCAGCCGCTCACCAGGAGCGAACGGAAATTCAGCGTTTGCTTCGGTTTCCGTGTTACCCATACAAAGCTGTGGCGCTTGTACTGCGAATGTCAGCATCAACACGCCCAGCACTGTACATTTGAGACCAAACCCAAATAATCTCATTGTCCGTTAACCTCTTGTGATATCAAATTTGACCGCCTGGGCCACCGTATCGATATCTAAATTCATTATTAATATTGCATTCAGCTTATTTGTCAACAGTTGAGATGGCGTTCAAGGAGGAAAAACGATTGCAAATCAGAGTTGTCGGCCGGCTATTCAGCGGTTGCGATGCCTCTCTGTCGATAAGCCACAAGGCAACAATCCCGCCGTCGTTTTGTTTAGTGTTAATGCAATATATTGAAATAAAACGACTTTTATATAAATAAGTCAGTGGATGCCAAATCGACAGGGCAGACAATCGGCGATCAGCGATTTGAGTTTGTGGCGCAGCACACGATAGGAAAAACTTCGCTTGGCAACATCATAATTGTGGTTGACCATCTTTTCCCTGAAATCCTGGTCCCTTAAGACCTTTTTAGCCAGCCTCACAGCTGATCGGGTGACATACCCGTCAATTTCAATGGTGGCAAAGCCTTTTGGCCGTATATCAGTGGAATAAATGGAATAGTTGTTTACCATAATGGGCTTGCGATAATAGATCGCTTCTAAAAATGCATTTCCGAAACCCTCAAAATTTGAGGGGTAGGTGACCAAATCCGCATGGGGATAAATATCATCAAGGGTGTATATTTTTTTGCCGTCAGGCGTTGTTCCACGTTTATCGTTTATAATGTCCGATACAAATATGGTTTCGACATTCATCAGGCGACTATACTCCCAAACACGACGCTCGTAGTCATATCCCTCATCGCCCGAGGCGTGCGATATGACCAACTTGGCTTTAGCCCCAAGCCGGTTCACCAGTTCGATGGCATGCTCGATCCCTTTCCGTTTGACCACGCGGGTGGGTTGTAGAATCAACAATTCGTAATTTTTCAGACCCAGAGCCTGCCGAACGTCGCTGGCATAGTCATCCACCGGTGGCGGCGGATTTTCAAAATCCATTACATTGGGAATGATGGTCGACGATATGCCGGTACGCAAACTCAGCTGGTTGTCCCCGGAGGTGTTGATGACCACGTGGTTAATGGTGGGTATGTGCGGTGGAAACGCCATGTTCAAGTATTCCCAGATACCATTGACCATAAACTGTTGGCGCTCCCAGAAAAAATCGTGATGATGTGCAATGGCGTTTATTCCGGTTTCGGAGATGAGCTCCGTTAGAGCGATGCCCAGGGGTATGTTCATAGGGATCGTCAAACAATTTTCCGCAACCAGCATATCGATATTAAATTTGTCGATGAATCGATAGAGGTGATCTTTCAGCTCTTTTTTTAGACGATAGATCTGTTTGGTGACGCTGCGGTCGCGCTGATTGGTCCCGAAGCAGTTCTGGTTGACCTCTTTGATTTCAGGATGTTGAAAGTGGGCGATATCCACCATGTAGGAACGTTTGGGGTCACGATCCAGCTCTCCGGCAAAATAGAAGCTGGTCAGACCCTCTTTTTCAAAGATGCGGGCCCATTTATCAGTCTCCAGTGATACACCATCCGTACCGGCAAATCGGGTCGACACAAAACCGACATTGTGCTCTCGAACACAGTATTCACAGTATGCCATAGGCCGCTCCATTGATGATCTGTGGTGTCACAATCGCTAGCGATAATCACAACCACTGCATTTAACATTATCGGCCGTATACTTGATGACTTTATAGACTTCTATAATAATTAAATTTCCAGGTCCGGATTGTCAAATGGTAAGGGCGCAGGCAAGAAATAATTTCACCGGATTTAGCCGGATTTGGGCTTGTCTTCAAGGCACATCCGCCGGTGCATATCAGGATATGTGCCGGTGGATGTAACGCTGTATACGGGCGCAAAGACAAGCAAGATGGTGTACTTATTTCTTTCCTGCGCCCTAATGGTGCCGATGCGATAGGACGTATTGGATGTTGTAAGAAAAAAACGGGTAACAATAAATCGGAGGGTCAATGCGGGCGCGCCCGGCGATAGCCGGTGCGTTATGCTTAGGACATCAGATAAAATCCCAAAGCCGGATCATCGCCCTCCGTTGGCGCAAATGACGTTCCGACAAGGTTTTTATGCACATTCCGGACAATAACCTCTTTGTCGATAAATGTACGGCGCTTGTCATCGAGGTGGAATTCCACGCGAAGTTTCTCGCCTCCTTCGAATTTTCGCTCGACGTTCAGTTTCAACTTGAGTCCGTTGCTTGAAATATCAACGACGCGCATGATGCCTTTGTCGGTATCTCCGTTTGCCATGGAATAGTAGTACATTCCGGGCAGATCGGTTGCTTTGCGGTATTGACGGCGTTTTTCCAGAGATACTTTGAAATTGTGGCCGCAGTTGCATTTGCAATTTACTGTTACCGCACTGCTGAGGGAGGCATACTTGGTAACGTCTGCGATGGTGGAGTTACCGCATTCCGGACACACGAAGGTGGCGGTGTTCTTGCTTGTGATAAATACCTTTTGAACCATGGCATGGGCTCCTAATTAGGGGGGTTCGCGTTGAGCGAGCATTTGTCGGGAGTTTTCAATTCGCCATCGTTTTTCGGTTGCTGGGGCAAAATTCGTTTGATTTTCGGCTGGTAGTCCGATCGTAAAGCCATTCGACCTCCACGGATTCGCACCACCGCCATTGCTGCAACGAAACAGCCGACTGCGGCGATCATCGATGTGATTGATTCATTGGTGCCGATGGTGCGCGAGATGATTTGCCCTGCTAGACCACCGATCAGCATACATAGGATGGGAAACAGGTACAATAAAAAAATTGCTTTGAGCAGGGCTGAGGTTTTAATGCTTATTTGAACCCGGTCGCCGACCTTGGCTCCCGCAAGATTGACGACCTCGACTTTAC
>JASFGJ010000144.1:0-8551 GCA_050123815.1 Desulfobacteraceae bacterium | reverse complement strand
CAGACATCCGTCTTCATGAAGGACGACATCGATCCGTTTGGCATAACCGGCAATCGCCTCGTCCACACTGTTATCGATAACTTCCTGGGCCAGGTGGTTGGGCCGGCTGGTGTCGGTGTACATGCCCGGACGCCGTTTGACAGGCTCGAGCCCTTTCAGCACTTCAATGGATGCGGCGTTGTAGCTTTCGGCACCGTTTTTCTTGTTAAGCGACCTTCTTTTCAATGCGATAACCTCACGTGTCAGAATGATAAATTTTCAGGATTAAAGCATCAATTGCACATAATCTCAACAGATGGCCGCTTAGCAAAAAACAAGTGAGACGACAAGCGGATCTTTAGCTGAACATTGATATTGGCTGGAATGTGGCTTATAAAGTAAAAGTTGAGGATTGGAATCGATTTAAGGAGCTGAAAATGAGTCACAAACGCAACGTCTATTTGCATATGAAATCGCTGGCGGACGCACGCCGGATCGTGCTGGATACCTTTGCCGCTCAACCCGTGCTGGGATCTGAGACCATCGAGACCACCGATGCCGTAGGCCGTGTCTTGGCCGAAGCGGTGGCGGCAAGGCTCTCCTCTCCCAATTTTCATTCGGCGGCCATGGACGGCATTGCCGTAGCGGCCCGGGATACTTTTGAGGCCCATGCCGCGCGACCCAAATCACTCGCCCTCGGATCCGAGGCGCATTATGTCAATACCGGGCATGTGCTGCCCGCCGGCACCGATGCCGTGATCATGATCGAGCAGGTGCAGGTCGTGGACGATCAGACCGTAAGGATCGAGGCTCCCGCCTTTCCCTGGCAACATGTTCGCAAAATGGGGGAGGATATCGTTTCCACCGAATTGTTGTTTGCACGCCATCATCGAATCACCCCTTATTGCCTTGGGGCACTGCTGTCGGCCGGCATAGACGAAGTTTCGGTATTGCGCCGCCCCAAACTGGTGGTGATCCCCACGGGATCGGAACTGGTTCAGTGGCGCTCGACAGACTCACGGCCGCTTGAGCCCGGTCAAATTATCGAGTCCAATGCGCATATGTTATCGGCCATGGTGGCTGAAGCCGGGGGGATCTGCGAGCGCAGAGAACCGGTGGGGGACGATCCTGTGCTGATTTCGCAAACCATCGGGGAGGCTGCCCAGCTTCCGTTTGATGCCGTTTTAACCGTGGGCGGTTCTTCGGCCGGATCTGAAGACTTTTCACGCAGCGCCATCGCCGACCAGGGCGACGTATTGGTTCACGGTGTCACCATGATGCCGGGCAAACCGGTGCTCGTGGGCAGCATAAACGGAAAACCCGTATTCGGGATTCCCGGCTACCCTGTTTCGGCCATTATGGCCTTCGAGCAACTGGTTCTGCCGATGCTGGCCAGATGGCAAGGCCAGCCCGAACCCCGGCGCGAAGTGCTGTCGGTGACACCAACCCGCAAAATTGCATCCAAGCTGGGTGTTGAAGAGTTTGTCCGGGTGAAACTCGGCAAAGTGGGCGATCGATTTGTCGCGACTGCCTTGCCGCGCGGGGCGGGCCAGATCACCAGCATCACCGAGGCCGACGGCATCATACGCATCCCGGCGGACCAGGAAGGTGTCGGAACCGAAACCCTGGTTTCGGCGCAATTGCTCAAACCATCACAGCGCATCGAACATACGGTGGTCATCGTCGGAAGCCACGATAACACACTCGACCTGATGAGCGACGAACTTCGGGCACAAAGCACGGATCTGAGCCTCTCGTCCAGCCATGTCGGCAGCATGGGCGGCCTGATGGCCATCAAACGGGGAATGTGCCATGTGGCCGGCACCCATTTGCTGGACGAAAGCGACGGCAGCTACAATCGTTCCTACATACAAAAATACCTGCCCGATATTCCGGTGCAGCTGATCCACCTGGTGATGCGCGATCAAGGATTGATCGTGCCGGCCGGCAACCCGAAAGGAATCGAGGGCATCGAGGATCTGACACGTGACCGGATCCGGTTTGTTAACCGCCAAAGCGGTTCCGGGACCCGCATCCTGTTGGACTACCGTCTCAAACAGATTGGTATCGAGCCCGACCGCATCGACGGCTATCAATCCGAAGAGTTTACGCACATGGCCGTAGCCGCCGCCGTATTGAGCGGCGCCGCCGATGCCGGACTGGGCATATGGGCGGCTGCCAAAGCCCTGGCGCTTGATTTTATCCCCATCGTGACCGAACAATACGATCTGGTCATTCCCACCGCGTTTTATGACACACCTGCCATTCAAACCCTGATGAGGGTGATCGACAGTCCGGCGTTTAAAAAGCGGGTTGCGGCATTGGGCGGCTACCATACCGAACGCACCGGAGAGGTGCTGTTATGACCCCGGATAATTATCGATTTATCGATCACACCGCCGATTTCGGCCTGGAGATTTTTGGCCGGAGCGCAAGTGATCTGTTTAAGCAGGCCGCCAAGGCGCTGACCGATTTGCTGACGGACTCCTCCCTGTTAAAAGAGCAGCACCGCCACACCATGGAGATTGAAGGCAGCGACTGGGAGGACCTATTGATCAATTGGCTCAGAGAACTATTGTATTTATATAACGGTGAGGCCCGGTTTGCAGCCGGGGTCGACATCATTACCATCGAGCAGACCAGATTGCGCGCCGAGGTCGCTACTGAAGACTATCGCATGGGGCATCATGAGATCCGAAACGAGATCAAAGCCGTTACTTATCATCAGCTCGAAGTCAAGGCGGACGACGATGGATGGCGGGCGCGGGTGATATTCGATATATAAACAAACCGTGGAACCCTGAACCTTGAACGTTGAACCGGCCGAAGGCCAACGCCTGCCGAAGGCAGGGAGGTCCTTATGGAAATCAAAAAAATCGATGATTATCGATGGGAGCTGGCGCCGACCGGAAATATGCGGGTGCCGGGGATTGTCTTTACCAGCGCCGGTATGCTGGACCAGCTGCGCAAGGAAGAGGCCCTCAAGCAGGTGGCCAATGTGGCCACCCTGCCGGGGATCGTCAAGGCTTCGCTGGCCATGCCGGACATCCATTGGGGGTATGGTTTCCCTATCGGCGGCGTGGCGGGATTTGATTGGAACGAGGGTGTGGTATCGCCCGGTGGTGTGGGCTACGACATCAATTGCGGCGTACGTTTGGCGCGCACGGATCTGCGTCACGATGAGATCAAAGACCGTGTGAAAGACCTGGTGGAGGCGCTGTTCCGGCAAGTGCCGTGTGGTGTGGGATCCACAGGATCGATAAAATTATCGCCCAAAGAGGAGAAAAAGGTCTTGGCCCAGGGAAGTCGCTGGGCCGTGCGCAACGGATACGGATTCGACGAAGATATCGAGCATACGGAGGATTTCGGCACGCTTGCCGGGGCCGAACCGGAATTGCTGAGTGACCGTGCACTGACGCGGGGTTTGAAGCAGTTGGGCACCCTCGGCTCGGGCAACCATTTTCTCGAAGTCGGTGTGGTGGACACGATCTTTCATCGGCAAGCCGCCGATGCCTTCGGACTGTTCGAGGGGCAGATTACGGTGATGATTCACAGCGGATCGCGTGGATTGGGCTATCAGGTGTGCGACGATTCGCTCGCATTCATGACCAAACATGTCAAAACCCTCGATTTCCAGCTGCCCGACCGCCAACTGGCCTGCGCCCCGATCCAATCCAAAGAGGGACGGCGTTATCTGCGCGCCATGGCCTGCGCCGCCAATTACGCCTATGCCAATCGGCAGATTATGCTGCACCTGTGCCGGCAAGCCTTTGAAACCGCCCTTTCCATCAGCCCCAAGGCACTGAACATGCAATTGGTCTATGACGTATGCCACAACATCGCCAAGAAGGAGAAGCATCTCGTCGATGGCAAAGAACGCTGGCTGTGCGTGCACCGCAAGGGTGCGACACGCTCCTTCGGGCCGGGACAGCCGGCGCTGAGCGAAGACTACCGCCACGTGGGGCAGCCGATTCTGATTCCGGGAGACATGGGGACCGCTTCCTACGTTCTGCTGGGCACTCAAAAAGCCATGGAGGAGACCTTTGGCTCGACCTGCCACGGTGCCGGGCGCGTATTGAGCCGCAAGGCCGCGAAAAAGAGAAGCAAAGGGCGCTCCATCGGAAGGGAGTTGGAGGATCGGGGCATCCTGGTGCGCTGGACCGGACGTTGGACCATGGCCGAGGAGATGCCTGAAGCCTACAAGGATGTTTCACAGGTGGTGCAAGTGGTCCATGGCGCCGGGATATCAAAGAAAGTGGCCAGACTCAGGCCGGTGGCCGTCGTAAAGGGATAAACAGGCCGGTAACGCAACTTTCGGTTTTTATAAGCCGGTGCCACCAGCGGATGGTTTGCGCCACACGCAGCTTCATTTAAGTGTCACTAAGCCGCGCTATCCCGCTTGGGGACCAGACGGGACAAACTCGCTGCGCTCAAACAGTGCGGGGCGCTGCTCCTTCGCTGCGTCCAAGTGACACTAAAATTCGCTGCTGACATGACGCAAACCATCCGCTGGTGGCACCTACTGCAGAGTAATAACGAAAGCCGAAAGTTGAGTCGGTAAATTATTGATTTTTAGACCGATAAATCCTATATGCATCTGGTGAATCGATAAATCGTTGATAATACGAATGAACGGGGTTATTGAGTGAATTGGATTGAAGCGGTCGTCTTGGGCGTTGTGCAGGGGCTGACCGAATTTTTGCCGGTGAGCAGCTCGGGCCATCTGGTCCTGTTTCAGCATCTTTTCGGACTGGTCGAGCCGGAATTGCTGTTTGATATCAGCGTTCACGTGGGGACGCTGCTAGCGGTTCTGGTTGTCTTTTATCGAGATATTTTCCAGATTCTGGGCGCCCTGGTGCGGCTGCCGGGGCTGGTGCGTTCCGCCGGCGGGTGGGACGCCCTCTTCACCGGCCATCCGGAGATCCGGTTGTTGGCGATGATCGTGGCCGGGTGCATTCCGACCGCGTTGCTGGGAATTCTTTTTGCGAAAGTCGCCGAACAACTGTTTGGGACGGTGTGGCTGGTTGGCGCGGCCCTTCTGGTTACGGGCACGTTTCTTTGGTTTACCCAGCGACAAAAATCAAACGGGCGACCGATCCGGCAGATGCGGCTCAAAGATGCCTTGATCATCGGGCTTATTCAGGGACTGGCCATCATTCCTGGCATTTCACGCTCCGGCGCGACCATCTCCGCCGCCCTTTATCTGGGTGTGGATCGTGAATTGGCCGGACGATTTTCTTTCTTACTGTCGATTCCGGCGATACTGGGGGCGCTGGTGCTGGGGTTGGACAGCGAGGCGTTTCACACCGACCTGCCCATGGGCACGATTGTGTTGGGGAGCTTGGCGGCGGCCTTCGTTGGGTATCTCGCGTTGGTGGTGTTGCTGAAGATGGTGAAAAAAGGCCAACTGCACCGGTTTGCGCCGTATTGCTGGCTGGTGGGGATCACGGCAATTGTCGTTTCAATCTTTTAACCAATTTTAAGGAGCTTATATGTTAAATCCCGAGATATTTCGCCAGTACGATATCCGCGGCATTGCCGGAAAGGATATGGATGAGCAGGATGTGGAGTTGCTGGGAAAAGGCATTGGCACTTATCTGCAGAAACAGGGCAATCGCTTTGTAGCCGTCGGCCGCGATTGCCGGGAAACCTCAGAGGCATACAGCCAACGGCTGATAGCCGGACTGAATGCCACCGGCTGCCGGGTGGTGGAGATCGGCGTTTGCCCGACACCGGTCGCCTACTTTGCCATCCGGCATTTAGAGACACAGGGTTGCGTGATGGTTACCGCCAGCCACAATCCGGCCGAGTACAACGGGTTCAAAATGTGCAGCGGAGTCGACTCGGTATACGGTGAGCAGATTCAGGAAATCCGGAAAATTATCGAAAGCCGGGCGTTTGCCCACGGCAACGCCGATATCGAAACCTATGAAATTTTGCCGGATTATATCGACTATATTATCGACAATATTTCGTTGTCCCGTTCCTTGAGAATCGGTGTGGATGCCGGCAACGGCACTGGAGGGATGACCGCGGTGCCCATTTTAAAGAGTTTGGGGTGTGAACTGCATGAGCTCTATACCGACCTGGACGGCACCTTTCCCAACCACGAAGCCGATCCAACGGTTGCCAAGAACATGACCGAATTGATCGCGCTGGTCAAAGAGAAACAACTCGATCTTGGGATCGGATATGATGGCGATGGCGATCGCATTGGCGTTGTTGATTCCGACGGAAAGCTGATATACGGCGATCAATTGATGATTGTGTTCAGCCGGGAGATCCTATCCCGCAAACCCGGGGCGACCTTTATATCGGAAGTGAAATGCTCGCAAACCATGTATGACGATATCACCAAAAACGGCGGCAACGCCATTATGTGGAAGACCGGCCACTCCATGATCAAACAGAAGATGAAAGAGGAAAAAGCCGAACTGGCAGGGGAGATGAGCGGCCATATCTTCTTTCAAGATCGCTACATGGGATTTGACGACGCCGTTTACGCCACTTGCCGGCTGCTGGAGATTGTGGCGGACACAGGCAAGAGTGTGGGCCAGCTGCTGGCGGATGTCCCCCAAACCTTCAACACGCCTGAAATCCGGATGGAGTGCCCCGACCATATCAAATTCGACGTGGTTGAGAGGGTGACCGAATACTTCCGCCAGCGAGAAGATGTGATCGATATCGATGGCGTGCGTGTGCTGTTTGGAGACGGATGGGGACTGGTGCGCGCATCCAATACACAACCGGCCCTGGTTCTGCGTTTCGAAGCCATGACCCGGGAAAGATTGGAAGAAATCAAGGGTACCGTCGAATCTGCACTGGAGAAGATCAAGGCGGAGGGATAAAAAAGTTCGGGGTTTAACGTTCAACTTAAATATAAAGATCTTCGGTACTTTATTCTTCGCGCTGCTGGCCACGATTACCGGCGTGGGCATCGTAGTGCCGCTGCTGCCGGTGTATGCGAGCAATCTGGGTGCCAGCGGTCTTTATATCGGTCTTATTTTCGGTGCGTTTTCAATCTCCCGTACGGTTTTGCTGCCGTTTTTCGGCCGATGGTCCGATCGCAGGGGGCGAAAACCTTTTATCGTTACCGGCCTGCTGGCCTATGCGTTGGTTTCGGTGGCCTTTATCCTCTTTCCCCGGGTCAACCAGATGATCGCCATTCGGTTCTTCCAGGGAATGGCATCCGCCATGATCATGCCGGTCATTCAAGCCTATATCGGTGATATCACACCGCAGGGGCGAGAAGGGTTTGTCATGGGAGTGTTCAACATGTCCCTGTTTTTCGGGCTCAGTTTAGGGCCGGTTGCCGGCGGCGTCATCAGCGACCGATTCAATCTCCAAGCCGCCTTTGTCTGCATGGGGCTGCTCGCTTTGATCGGTTTCGGTCTTTGCCTGTGGCTGCTGCCGGCGACGCATCACGAGGAGGTGTTGCGCAAAGGGCGGCAGCCCTTGCAGTGGCGGGTGATCCTATCCGATCGGTCCATCGTGGGGCTTTTTGTTTTTCGGTTGGCCTATACCGCCGGAATCGGTATCATCTGGGGTTTCTTGCCGGTCCTGGCCGCTTCCGAATTTTCACTCACGAGTTCTCAGATCGGTGTGCTGGTCATGCTGGGTGTCTTGGTCAGCGGGTTGATTCAGGCGCCCATGGGCTATTTGGCCGACCGGATCAGCCGCAAGGCGATGGTGGTGGTCGGGGGGGGGCTGGCCGGGCTTTCCATCCTCTGTTTCCAGTGGGCGGATACTTATGAAATCCTTTTCGGCGCCAGCATTGCATTCGGTTTTGGCGGCGGTATCGCCATGCCGGCAGTGATGGCCGTAGCGGTTTTAAAGGGCAATCAGACCCAATCCATGGGGTCGGTGATGGCCTTGTTGACCGTCGGCCACAGTTTGGGCATGCTGGCCGGGGCGGTTTTTGCAGGTATCATGATGGATTGGTTCGACCTGCGAATGGCCTTTCGATTCGGCGGTGTCATTTTATTTGCCGGGATTGCGATTTTTTATCTGAGTGTTACGGGTGTGCGGATCGATTCGAATCGGAGCGGATTATGACAATGCCTCTCAAATTCAACCGCATGGAGTTTGCCGGGTCTCTGGGAGATCTGGGTACGTTGCTTCCCCTGTCCATGGGGATGATTTTGATCAACGGACTTCACCCCAACGGCGTTTTCTTTTGTATCGGTCTTTACTATATTCTTTCAGGCCTCTTTTTTGGTGTCACCACACCGGTTCAGCCCATGAAGGTGATCGGAGCTTATGCGATTGCCACATCTATAAGCGCATCCCAGATCATGGCCGCCAGCTTGCTTATGGCCATCCTGCTGATGATTATCGGCCTCAGCGGCGCCATTGATTGGCTGGCCAGGCGCATTCCCAAAGCCATCATTCGAGGCATTCAGTTCTCCACCGGTATGTTGCTGATGACCAAGGGCATCGAATGCATGGTGGGGACGAGCTCACTGCAACTGCTCGAGCAGAGTGTCGAACCTTATCTCCGGTTTCAGTCCATCGGTCCGCTTGCCATTGGTATTCCGGTAGGAGTTGTCGGCGTCGCAGTGACCCTGTTGCT
>JASFGJ010000143.1:0-8560 GCA_050123815.1 Desulfobacteraceae bacterium | reverse complement strand
TACCCGGTGAAAATGATCTTTTTGATCAGCTCCAATCCGTTGCTCACCCGGGCCAAGCCGTCGGAGGTTTATCAGGCGTTGGAGAAGGTCGAATTTCTGGCGGTTTCCGATTTTTTCATCACTCCCACGGCGGAGATGGCCGATATCGTCCTGCCGGCCTCCACCTGGCTGGAGATGGACTATATCGGCGACTACTGGAAGCGCCACGGCTATCTTCTTCCGCGGCGCAAAGTCATTCAGGTGGGGGATTGTCGGCCTGATCACGAAATGATCAACGCCCTGGCGCACCGGGTGGGGCAGGGCGAATACTGGTGGAAAACGTTCGCCGGCGGCCTCGACTACATTCTCGAACCCATGGGGATCACCTTCGAGCAGTTCAAGCAGATGGACTATCTTCGGGGCGAGGTGGCCTACCGCAAATATGAAACGAGCGGTTTTTCCACACCCACCGGCAAATTCGAGCTCTACTCCACGCTGCTCGAAAAATGGGGATACGATCCCCTGCCGGCCTATCACGAGCCGCCCGAAAGCACCCGCAGCACGCCGCAGCGGTTGAAAAAGTACCCCTATACGCTGATTACCGGACGCCGCATTCCGGGCTTTTTTCACACCGAAAATCGCCACCTTCCCTGGATGCGCGGGCTGCAGCGCGATCCGGTGGTGGAAATCCACCCCGATACGGCCGCCAAAGAGGGTATCCGGGAGGGCGACTGGGTGGTGATCGAGTCCTTGAGGGGCAAGATCCGCCAGCGCGCCAAGTTTTTTAAAGGCCTGCGGCCCGAAGTGATTTCCGCCGAGCACGCCTGGTGGTTCCCCGAAGAAAAAGAGAACCATGGCGACTGGGAGTCATCCAACGTCAACATGTTGATCGACAATTCCTACGACAACTGCGATCCGGCCATGGGAGCGACGCACATCCGGTCGCTGTTGTGCCGCGTCTATCCGGAGAATCGAATCGAAGAATGAAACCTTACGAACTGGTCATCGATGAAAACGGCTGCTGGGGGTGCCGAACCTGCGAAGTGGCCTGCATGCAGGAGTTCAATCTGGATGGTGCCGTCCAATTCATCACCGTCGATGAAGCGGCATCGGAAACCCCGGATGGGCGACCGCAATTCACTTTCCAAGTCAATTTGTGCCGCCACTGCGATGATCCGCCGTGTGTGGACGCGTGCCCTGAATCGGCCATCGCGCAACGGCAAGACGGCATCGTCGTGCTGACCGAGGAGCTGTGCAGCGGCTGCCAGGCCTGCATGGATGAATGTCCGTACGAAGCCATCGCCTTTGATGCGGAGCGATCGGTGGCCCGCAAGTGCAATCTGTGCCATCACCGCGTGGATCACGGATTGATGCCGGCGTGCGCCGACAACGTCTGCCTGGCCCACTGTGTCTATTTCGGCAGCCCGGAGGATATAGAGGCTCAGCGCCGGAAAAGACTCGCTTGAGGTTCGTGGGAGTAACAAAACCCCACTGACGGACGGCGGTTTGCGAAGATTGATGTCATTTTGATTGCCGAATGATATTGTCCAGAATGGAAAAGTCCTGTGTCCTGTTGAACTGTTCGAGCGGTTCGATCATCCATTTATTGTCTGAATTCAGGAACGAGCCTTCCGGGAGGGCCAACCCCTCGTCGGACAAACCGATGAAGATCCTCAGGTTAATCTCCCGGGCCGCCCGGGCGGCACGGGCCACGTCTTCCAATCGGGGCGGGATATAATCGCCGGCTCGGAATGCGGTTTCAAGAGCGGTGCCGGTGGCCACATAAGTGGGATTTAAGTGCATATTCATACGGGCGCCCAGATCATTCGCAACACTGCCCAGGTAGGCAATGGCGTGTTGGATGTCCTCTATCGCTTCGTTATCGCTCATTCCCGGAACTGGTTTCTGCATGAAATAGCACTTAAGCGAAAAATGATAGGATGCCAGTTTCTGCGCGAGCGATTCAAAAGCAGCCAGCGTCAGCCCTTTGTCGAAAACATCATTGCGGATATGGTCGTCAAAAGCCTCGAACCCGATTGCGATTTCAAGGCCGGTCGGCGTGTCGCCTTCGGCCAGGGCGCGGGAAATGAACTCCAGCTCTTCCAGATCCACATACTCCGGACGTGACTCCATGCAAAGCATTGAAAGATTCGGCACATGCATGTTGAGCATGGCGATCAGGTACATCAGGGCGGTGGAAGAGAAGGTGTCTTCATCCAAAACCGATCCGTTGTTGCTGATAATTACCTTGCGAATGTCGTGAAAACGGCTTTTTACGCGGGTATCGGCAAAGAGATGGTCCACTTGCTTCATTAAAAACCTGAAGTCGATATGCTCCTGGGAAACCTTTGAGGGCAGGTTGCAGCCCAAGCATCGTGACCAGCGGCATGCCTGGGTATAGAAGACGACAAACAATATCAACCCTTCATCCGATGATTGAAACCATAGTTGGGCCGGCTTTGATGGATCATGGGACTGGTCGAAGCCATATGTCTTGCCTGCTTTTTTATTTCCGTATTCGATCTGACGCTTAACGGTATTGCCTGTGCTCATTTTACTTTTCTCCCATAGTCTTTAAGATAATTAATTTGGACTGCGTTATCGGTCGTCGCGGTATCGCAATACAGCTTCCTCCCTCTATCCTTGCCAAATTAATTATCTTAAAGCCTTATATATCATGACGCCCGCCGGTTTCGTCCACGTCGGCAAGTGTAATGAACGAGTCCGGATGTCTCAGGTTGAATGCTTCAGCTTGCTGCAAATATTGGGGATCAAATCCCTCGGATCGGATTTTCTGGATCAGTTTTCCGAAGTTCACGGTGGCTTTTACCTGGGTAGAGGATGCGGCGGTACGTTCCAGCGGATAGTCGGCCACAATCCGTGCGCCTTTTTCCATACCCGGAGCCCGGTCCTGCTCATGGGTATAATACTGGGAAAGGACAAGAATACGAGTTCCCAAGAAGGCCGCCTCTTCAAGGTCATGGGTGACGAAGAATATGGTCATATTGTGGGATTCCCACAGCTGTAATATCAACATCTGCATCATTTCCCGGGTGCCCGGATCCAGCGCTCCAAAAGGTTCGTCCATGAGCAGAATTCTAGGCTTCATAATTAAAGCCTGGGCAATGGCGACACGTTGCTGCATGCCTCCGGAAAGCTGGTGGGGATACTTGTGTGCATGATCGTCCAGTTGAACGCTTTGCAGGTAGCTCATGGCCTCGTCACGGTCGCTTTTTCTGGATTTGAGCGATTTGAGGAATGAGATCGACAACTGTTTACCCAGAAGAATGTTGTTTAAAATGGTCAGGTGTGGAAACAACGAATAGCGCTGGTAGACAATCCCCCGATCCGGTCCCGGATAACCGATGGGCTTGCCCTGCATTAACAGGCGACCGCCTGTGACTTGTTCCTGCCCGAGGATAAGCCGCAGCAGTGTGGATTTTCCGCAACCGCTGGGTCCCACAACTGTACAGAACTCCCCTTCGCTGACCGCCAGGTCGATATCGTTGAGAACTGTTTTTTGACCGTAGCGTTTGGAAACGTCTTCGAGGAAGAGAAGATAGTTGTTTTCCTGGCTCATATTAGCGTACCCGTTATCCGTCCACTTTGGGTCTGTACCATGGATAGCTGAAGCCGACCCATTTGCGCAATCCGAAATCAAAGCCATACGCCAGGGTGGTGATCCATGCCACATAAATGATAATCATATCCATGGAGAGGTATCGGCGCACCAAAAAAATGCGGTAACCCAATCCATCCTGGGAGGCAATGGCTTCCGAAGCAATCAGGAACAGCCATGCAGCACCCAGCGTCAGGCGTATGGTGTCGATAAGACGAGGGATAATCTGAGGATAGACGACACGGTAGATCACACCGAAATGGGATGCGCCTAACGTGAGGGCTTTTACCACATTCTGCCTGGGTATCTTTTTCGTGGCCAGATATATATCTCTGGTGATCAGCGGGAAAGTGCCTAAGAAAATAAGCATGGTTTTGCCCAACTCGTCCACACCAAAGGTAATGAAGAGAATGGGCAGGATGGCCAACGGCGGAATGTTGGCGATGAAGGTGATAAAGGCCAACCCCAGTCCTTGCAGACCCGGCAGCAGCCCCATATTCAAGCCCAGAACAAGCCCAACGACGGCGGCCGCCCCCATTCCCATGGCCAGTCGCCTGAGGCTGGCCATGGTATCGCTCCACAGCAGTATTTTCCCACTGCGCCTGTCCTTCTCCAGGGCGGCTTTATTGAAGGCTTTTGTAATCTTTGAGGCAGTCGGCAGCAATTTGTCTTGAGGATTGGCCGTATGACGGATGTCTGAGGCGATCAGGTAGATGGCAATAAGCAATATAAAGGGAAGCGCACCCAGTAGCATCCGCCACCCGCCGGGCGGGTCGGCATGCAAGCCAAAAAATTTTGGCGGTTTTTTTTGCATGTCCAATTCCTACAGTTTGCCGTTTGCCGCCATTTGCATAAAGGTTGCGTCAAACCGGAGCCGCACGTTGGACTTGTTTCCTATCACGGTACCGTCAGGGAAAGCGATGCCCACCACGTCTTTGTTGGCGGCATCACCAAACAGACCGTGGTCAAATGAGAAGCTGCGCACATATTCCATGGTCTTTTTGAGCTGGTCGCCCGTGGCGAAAGCAACGGCTTCCCGGGCGGTGTAGAACATGGCTGTTGTTCGCAGCTGAGCCTTGAACTCGGCCTCGGTGCCGCCGGCAAAATTGGCCATGTACGCGATGGCTTCCTTGGCTGTTTTGCTCTTTGAAGAGATGGCCGCCATGGTTTCATACCAGGCGCCGACCAAGGCCTTTTTCAGGGTATCGGGTGAATCGCTTCGCACCACCATCATGTCGATGATCTCGCCGGGTATCTGACTGGAATCAAATATAAGCTTAGCGCCCTTAATATTACGGCACTGCATCAAGGGCGGGTTCCAGGTGACGACGGCACCTTTGTCATCTGCCGCGAATACCGCTGCAATATCGGCATCGGAAGTGTTAATCAGCTGAACATCCCGCTCCTTCATGTTGTTCACTGAGAGCGCTCTTGCGAGCAGATAGTGGGAGACAGACAGTTCGACAAGTTTTACTTTGCGGCCTTTCAGGTCGGCAATTTTATCGCCATGCTTGATGACGATGCCATCGTTGCCGTTGGAAAAGTCACCGATAATCAAAGCGGTGGAGTCCACCCCGCCAACAGCCGGAATGGTTAATGCATCCATGTTGGTCATCACGCATCCCTGGTAAGCGCCACCTGTATAGAGATTGATGCTTTCGATGTAGTCGTTGATCAGGTCCAGTTGGATCTTGATTCCATATTTGTCTGCCCATTTGTTCAAAATGCCGCTGTTTCGTGCATATTCCCAGGGTTCCCAGCCTGTGTAGTGGGACCAGGCGATTCGATAGGTTTCCATGGCAGGCGCGGCGCTCGGGACCATTGCGGCCAGCAGGCAGGCACATAATAGCAGTCGAACACTTTTGATGATCATGACGTTCACCCTTTCTCCCTTTAATCCGATGCCTCGTCTCTCTTCCATTTTCGCTGTTGCCGGAGAGACAGGGCCGGATCATATGTGGTGGTTGAATATCCGTTTGATTTGTGCGTCCCCCAATGAGGCTGGCACCGATCGTCGAGTTTTCAGATCATAGAACCGATTCAAGTGATGTCCAGAGAAATCTCCGGGTCCATTTCATGAAATCATAGAACTGATTCAAGTGATGTCCAGAGAAATCTCCGGGTCCATTTCATCAAATCATAGAACTGATTCAAGTGATGTCCAGAGAAATCTCCGGCTCCATTTTGGTGCCCTTTTCCATTCTTTGGATGGATTCATCCGTGGCCTTTGTCAGGGCATCCATCTCCAGGATTGTGCTGGCCATTTGCGGCAGCGCCTTTTTTCGGAAAGAGGAGATGTCATCCAGGGCGGCGTTGATATCGACGAAGGCTTTTTTCAGCGTCTCCATGTCCAATTGGGTGCTGCTGGCCTGCTTATGGATTTCGGCTCCCTGGGTTCGCAATTGAGCGGCGGTTTGAGCGATCAGTCGATTGGTCGTCTTGTTGACCGCATCGATTTTATCCAGAACGATCTTCTGGTTTGCCAGCGCCAAAGCCACGGTAACCGCTACATTCAAGGCGTTTACGGTAACATTGATACCTCGGTCAACCCCTTTGACCAACTCTTTGTTGTTGCGGATGATTATTTCGATGGCCAAAACGCCCTGCTGGTTGACGGCCAGTTGCTGCTGCAAGTCCTGGATGCGCTGCCGCAAGGGAAACAGAATCTCATCTTCTATGAATCGCTTTCGCGGGTCCTCTGCGCCAATATCGCGTTCCAGCGCATAGGTAAATTTATGGTCGACCAGCATGCCCAGCTCGATTATTTTTTGCAGACGAAAGGTCAGCTCGCGCATGGCTTTTTGATCTTGCGCCAACGTCACGTTGTCGCGTTGAAGAACATTTTTGCCCTCTTCCAGGGCGCGTATGATTGCGTCAATAACCGTCTGGGCGGATTCGAAACGGGTAAAGAACCGCTTTAAAGGGTTGCCGATTCCCGGTAAAAAGCCAAGTGTGCGTGAAAACCAGCCCGCTTTAAAGTCGAAATTGCCCGGATCAAGCTCTTCCACCTTAACCTTTAAATTCACCAGGGCGTTGGCCACCTCACCCCCATCTTCCCCTCTGGCGGCGAGCTTGCGTATCGGTTCTTTGAGCATTGCCGAGCGGTGGGCCGCCTCCTTTTGGCTTCCACTGCCCAGTGTCTCAACGCTGGCGATGTTTTGCTGCCGTGCATCCAGACCTGAGGCCTCGTCCGGGTTGATCTTCAGCACAGCCTCCACAAAGGCGGTGGCTTGCTGGTCCAGCTGCGGATCCGGGGCTTCGGGTACCGATATCGTCTGCGGATCAATCAGGCCAACTTCACTTCGAACAATATTGAGATCGGCCGGGACAAGGGACTTTGTGATCGGGGCTGCAGTTTGCGTCATAAGGTACACCTCCTTTGGTGCGTTTCCTATTGATTCATGTTCCCGTTAGGCTACCTGTCGAAAAAAATAACGTCAGTTCAAACTTTTATATTCATGGGCACTCAGCGCCAGGGCGTGCAACTGTTTGATGGCCGATTCCAGGTCGCTTCCTGCGAATTTGCGACCGGACTGCCATTGCGCAACAGCTGCGGAAATACGCTCCATCTCGGTCATGGCCTCTTCATTTTTGGCCATGAGTTGATCCACCTTCTGGAGCTGACTATTCCACAATGCCAATCTTTCTCGCAGTGATATCCGTTGATCTTCATCTTCTTTGGTTGGGGCCTCTTTTGAATCGATCTCCTTCAACCTGTTTTGAATATACTTCGGCTCGATGGAGGTGGCGCTTTTCAGGAGGCTGGCCACCGTGTTCAAATTGTCCAGTACGCTGAGCGAAACCTGTTCTGCGGCACCCAAAAATCGGCCATATGTTATTTCAGTGGTGCGCAGTTTCATACCCAGCAGCTCCTTGACGTTGGCAAATTTAAGCCGTATGCTTTTAAGCTGCTTTATTCCGGTGTCGGCCTTTTCCTTGAGTTCCGCGGTTCCGGCGCATTGTTTCAAACCTGTTTCAATTTGACTGATTAAATAGGCTTCGTATTGCTTCTGCTTTTTGTGAAGCCTGGCCAGGTACTGGCTGCCGAGGGCTTCGTGTCGAAAGAAAATCTGCGAGACGGCCCAGGCGGGGCCTACGATCCCGAGTCCCAAAGCGGCGCTCAGCACAACGGGCAGGTTGAAAAGCATGCCCACAACACCGGCACTGATTCCCAACGCGAGAGGATATAAGGTGACAGGGTGCTTTAATCCGGTCTGGACCACAGCCTTCTGAATTGCTGCATCTAGATATTCCTCCGGTCGAGGTGGAGCTGTGTTGATTTCTTTATCCCTGGATTTGCCCATTATACCTGTATTTCAGACAGCGATCACCTATTGTTAGAAGTCTTCCCGTACAAGCACCAGTTCCACTCTGGGCAACCGGTACATCCAGGCACGCCGCGATTCTCCGGGCAGTTGCGCAAGCGGCTCGGCACCCCCAAGACCCACCACCCGCAATCGATTTGAATCAACATTATAAACAACTTTCAAATACCGTGCAACCGCATCGGCACGGTCTTTGGACAGCACAGTGTTCTGGCGGCCATCGCCGCGTATATCTGTATGCCCTTTGATGACGATACGGAAATTGGGATAGTGTTTGAGCCGCTGCACCGCCTGGTCGATAACCTTTTTGGCGATCAAATCCAGATCCGTGGCCCCTTGTTGGAATACGATGGGCTCCACCTTGAGGGTTCCCACCTCCTTCAGGTTGTCCCACTGCGTCTTACTAAGCGAAGCAAACCGTGTTTCCAAAGAATCGATGGCACCGGTACCACCGGTGCCACCCGTGCCGGCCGTAAAGGAACCGGTTAATCCTCTGGTAAAGAGGGTTTCTAGAAAACGGCTGTTCGTCAGGCGATAGGGGTCGTCGTCCGGAATGGGGGTACGACTGAAGTCACCCGCATTTTCCAGGATCTGCGCGCTGGCTTCAATGGTTTCGACAAGCCCTTCGTCTGCAAAC
>JASFGJ010000142.1:0-8579 GCA_050123815.1 Desulfobacteraceae bacterium | reverse complement strand
GTACCGGGATCGGGTCAATATTGTGGATAACTACAATGCCAAAAGCGACATTCGCCAGTTGGAAGCCCACATTAAAAACTATAACCGGCGAACGGACATCGATCTGATTTTTTCCATCGGCACCCACTCCACCAAACGTCTTGCCAAGACGGTTACCGAGATTCCCATGGTGTTTACCATTGTGGGAGATCCTGAACGGGCCGGAATCGTCAGCAACTGGAAAAGCTCGGGCAAAAATTACACCGGCGTTGAGACACCCCAGTATTACAGCAAGGTCGTGCGGCTGATGCACCATTATATTCCCTTTAAGAGCCTTGGCATGATCTACCTTGCGGGGTCACCCAGCCATGAAGCCGGAATCAGCCAAATTGTGGCGTTGTCAAAGGAGCTTGGGTTCAAGTTCGTACGAAAGGGCTTCCCGTTGCGCAATCCGCAGAAAGTGCCCTATCCTGAAGAGGTGACGCGTCAAAATATCACAGATGCGCTGGTAAACGTATGTCCTCAGGTCGAGGTGTTTTTTGTTCAGACCTCCAATGCGTTTTCGCGTAATTTTGATCTGTTCCAAACAGCGTTTCACAAGCATCGCCTGGTCAGTGCCGGGGATCCCACGAACATTGAAAAAGGGCTGGTCATGGGAATCGGCAAAGATGCCTATCATTTTGGCGAGCAGTGTGCGCAGTATGCGATTCAGATCCTGGAAGGCGCATCACCGGCGACGCTGCCAATGGATGTGGGCGGAAAGCTGACCATCGACGTCAATTTAAAGGCAGCGGAAATGATTGGATTCAAGCCGCCTTTCGAATTGCTGAGCGCTGCGGATAATCTCTACCAGAACCTGGCGACAGCCAAAGAGGCCAAGCAATAAGTGCGTGTGATGTGACCATGAAAAAACCACAAAAGTTCGGCAGCTATATTTTTATTGTCCTGATCGTTCTGGAAAGTCTGACCCTGGCGGTGGTTGTTGGTGTGCTGCACGCCATGCTGGTCAGGTCCATCGACCGGGAGTTTGAAAACAAGACCGGCGCCCAACGGGCGGAGTTCAGGCTCTTTTTAAAAGACCGCCACGAGCATGCCCGGACCAGATTGGATGAACTCAGCACGAACAACGGCATCAAAGTGGCATTGCTTCTGGGGATGACCGAGAAGGCCACCGAAGAGGTTGTCTCCCTTTATCCTCCCGCCAATGGCGCGACATTTTATATCCGCAATATGTCAGGAGTCGTGTTGCCGGCACCTAAAAAGCATGCTTTTTTGCTCGATTTTGATCCCAGGGGCTGGACCCAACACAACGGCAAAACACCGTACACTAAAAATACGGCTGCCGTTTTTTTGCGTCCGATTGTCCGCAAGGAGACCCGGGTTGGCTACGCCGTTGCCGTGTACGATTTTGCGGATGATCAAAAACTGTTTCATCTTTTAACCGCCTATAAAAACAACCGGCTATTGGCCGATACGCCGAGCGGGCTGTCCGATGTCAGTGATGGATACAGGGTGACTGTCAGCGATGCCCAAAAAAACATGCTGCGTTCCGGCAGCCGGAATCTGCGAGTGGACGATTTGTTGATCATGCCGCTTCAAGCCGGCTCGGACCTCTATTTGGCTGCGGATACACGGCCCTTGGATTTCCAGAAAAACAGGCTTTTGACCAATATTTTGTTGCTGTGCCTTCCGCTGTTGGGGTTGACCCTGGCCGCCTCTTTCATGATTTTGAAGAAGGTGACCCTGCCGTTGAAAACGCTGGCCGAAAACGCCAGACAGATCACCGAGGAAGAGGCGCACTATCTGCATGAAAACAAGATCAAACACGTTGAATTCCTGGAGCTTACCAAGGCGTTTAACAAGGCCTTGACCCATATTCAGCAGAGAAAAGAGCAATTGCAGCAATTGAATCAAAGTCTGCATGATGAGATATTTGAACGCAAACAATTGGGCGAGGCTTTAGCCAAAAGCGAGAAGCAGCTGCGAAGTTTGCAGGACAATATTCCCATCGGATTGTTTCGCAGCACCCTCGAAGGAAAGCTCGAGCATGCCAACCCCGCCTGCTTGAGAATCAATGGTTATCACAGCCTGGCGGAATTGCTGTCCGTCGACGCCAACGAGCTTTACCAGGACAAGTCCGATCGCCGCAGGATCATCGAGCATTTGAATGCCGCCGGCGCGATCGATGGCTGGAAAGTCCGTATGCGGCGCAAAGACGGCACGGTGTTTTGGGCGCTGTTGAGCATGAAAAAAGTCACCGACAACCACAACCGCCGGATCTATCTGGACGGGACCGTTCAGGACATCACAAAACAGATCGAAGCCGAAAAGGAAAAAAGAGAGCTGGAAAACCAACTGCGGCAGTCCCAGAAAATGGAAACCATCGGCACGCTGGCGGGGGGTATCGCCCATGACTTCAATAACCTGCTGGCCTCCATCATGGGCTTTTCCGAACTGGCCCTGGAAGATTCCCAGCCGGACACCATTCAACAGGAAAACCTGAAATGCGTTCTGGTCGCAGCCCAGCGTGCGGCGGATCTGGTGGGTCAGATTTTAACCTTTGCGCGCCAGTCCGATACGGAAAAAACCCCAATTCAGCTGAAGCATGTGTTAACGGAAGCCATCAAGCTGCTGCGGTCCACCTTGCCCAGCACCATACGCATAAAAGAAGAGATCACCAGTAAATCCGCCGTGCTCGCGGCACCGACTCAGATGCACCAGGTCATTGTCAATCTGTGTTCCAATGCCAGCCATGCCATGCAGGAGTCCGGAGGGGTGCTGACCATCGGCCTGACCGACGTCGAACAGAGCGTCACCCATATCGATCCGAGCATGCCGGTCAAGGCCGGGCCGTTTCTGAAGCTCATCGTGGCCGACACCGGCCATGGCATCGCACCGGAAATCAAGGATCGTATTTTTGACCCCTATTATACCACTAAAAAACAGGGTGAAGGCACAGGGATCGGCTTGTCCGTGGTCCAGGGCATTGTCCGCTCCCATGGCGGGTTTATCACCGTCGAAAGCGATCCCGGGCAGGGCGCCAAATTCAATGTCTTTCTGCCGATCATCGATCGTAAAGATATCCCTCAGGCGATGACATCGAAAAACGTCATCGGCGGTAATGAACGCATTTTACTGGTTGACGATGAAGCAATGGTCGTTCAGATGGGGCAGCAGATGCTGGAACGCTTGGGATATGAAGTGACATCGTGCATCAACAGTCTGGAAGCTTTCGAGCTGTTCGAAAAAGCCTCGGACCAGTTTGACCTGGTCATCACCGATATGACCATGCCGGAATTAACCGGAGACCGGCTGGCCAAGATGATCACCAATATCCGCCCGGAATTACCCGTTATCCTGTGTACCGGATACAGCAATCGGCTTGACCAGAGAACCATTGCCGATGCCGGGGTCCGCGCCATTCTTTACAAACCCCTGGTAAAGAACGAACTGGCCGGTACCATTCGCAATGTTCTGTCAACGAAAGATGCTTCGCTCTCTTTTGGTTTATAGTGAAACACCTTACTCCCATCGATTCCCGCCCTTATGCCGGAGATCGATCACATCCACGCGGCCGCTTTCGCTGATAAAAGCGTTCACCGCCCAGCTGACCAGGCTGATGATCAGTGCGCCGATGACCGCCGGCCAGAATCCGCGGACCTCGAATCCGCCAATCACGCCGGATGCCATCTTCAGCATGACGGCGTTTATGACGAAGGTAAACAATCCCAGCGTCAATATGTTGATTGGCAAGGTCAGAATCAAGGCGATGGGCCTGAAAAATGCGTTTAAAATACCGAGAATTGCCGCGGCGCCCAGGGCGGAGAAAAATCCGCTCACATGAATTCCATCCAGCATGTACGAGGCAAGTAAAATGGCGCACGTCAACGTCAGCCATCGAAAACCGATCCCACGCATGTCAGACCTCCTTATTCCACCAGATCTTTTACGGCGGCCAGCAGTTTCTTGCGATCCAACGGTTTGGTGAATGTTTTTTCCGCCCCCAGCTTTTCTGCAAGTTCCAGATAATCTTCGGGATTGTTTCGTCCGCCGCCTGAGATGGCGATAATCTTTACGTCGGGATTGCCTTTGCGCAGGCTGGATATGGTTTCGATTCCCTCCATTTCGGGCATGATCAGATCTGTAACCACAACATCAAACGGTTTACACTGAAAAAGCTGGAGGCCCATGCGGCCATTGGATGCTGTGGCCACTTCATAGCCCGCCCGTTCAAATGTCTGCTTGAGCATACTTTGGACAAATTCGTCATCCTCAATGATTAGTACGCTGTTCATGACAAGCTCCCTCCGGCGCTTCTTTGGTCGACGGATCGCTTTTTTAGCATATCGGAAATGGCTCTGTGTGACGCAAGCCCAATATCGGCAGATTCTCATGAAATGTTTAAACGATTCCCTCTAATTGTAGGCCATTGTTCCGATTATGCAAGACCTTTTATTCTATTTGGGGGGCTTGTCTTGCCGGCCGTCCCGATAGCATTTACCGGCGTACCAATTGATTTGACGGCAAATTCCGCGAATGATGCTGACTTCGCCGGCCCGCAGCTGCAAGCGTGAAAAAAAGTGACGCAGCTTGTTCATCCAGTAGTCGGGATTGTCGGGTTGAATGTAGTTGATTCGCACCAGGATTTCCTTGACTTGATCATACATGCCGTCCAGTTCATGGCGGCTTGCCAGACGCGGGGTGAAAGGCTTGGCGGCGCCAAGGGTTGATTTGAACAGTTCATAGCAAAGGACCATGACCGACTGCGCCAGATTAAGCGATGAAAACGCCGCGGTCGGAATATTCACCAGCAGATGGCACAATCGGATCTCCGCGTTGGTCAGGCCCCGGTCTTCCGGCCCAAACAGCAAGGCCACCCGGTTTTGTTGCGTAATCGGTATGAGCTGTTGCGCCATTTGCTCGGGTGATGCAACCATTTTGCGTTGGCCGCCGAGCCTGGCCGTGGTACCAACAACATAGTGATACCCGGCCAGGGCTGTGGTCAAATCATCAAACCGCAGCATATGTTCCACAACGCCTGCTGCGGCGTGGGTCGCCAAGGCAGAAATCGGCTTCGGGTCGTCATTTTCAGGTGCCACCACGACCAGTTGTCCGATCCCCATGTTACATACGGCCCGGGCAGCGGCGCCGATGTTTTCCGGGAAGCGGGGTTTGTTCAGCACAACCGCCACGTGCTCAAGGCGGGCACGGGTTGTCATCCGGCAACCTGCTCAAAGGCGTTGAAAAAGTAGCTTGTCTCAAAAGCGGCGGTTTCGGGTGCATCCGAACCATGGACCACATTTTTTTCAATGTCGGTGGCAAACTCGCGGCGGATGGTGCCTTCCGCAGCCTCTTTAAAGTTGGTGGCGCCCATCATTTCCCGCCATTTTGCAATGGCATTCTCACCGGTCAGAATCATCACCACCACCGGTCCCGATGTCATGAAATCGGTCAGACTGTCGAAAAAGGGGCGCTCTTTATGCACGGCATAGAATCCCTGAGCCTGGGCCTTGGTCATCTGGATGAGTTTCATGGCCGCGATTTTCAATCCGTTGGCCTCGATGCGCTTGATCACTTCGCCGATCACGCCGTGCGCAACGCCGTCTGGTTTAACAATAGCTAACGTTTTTTCCATGGGGCAGTTTTCCTTTCGATATCAGGATTTATGAGTATTGAGGTTATGTTTGGCGCTGGAATAACAGACGTCCCAGTGCAAGTCAACCACATCGGATGACGACCTGCTCACCTCCATTTGCCGCAATGCCCGAAATCTTTTTAGTGGTGACCCAGTGCAGAAAAGCAGCGGCAGCATAAATTGAAAATTGCAGTGTCGTTTCTTGATTTGATGATTTGCGTTTGATAGTTTATAGAGACCGAAATACGGAAAATCACTTTGCCATCAATGTCGATGGTCTCCTAATAAGTCGCTAAAAAGCAATACTTAAGGATACCACAAGGACACGAAGAGCACGAAGCTGAAAATATAAGATATTTTGATGTTCCTTCGAGTTCTTCGTGGTAAAAATCAGATTTTCTACGAATTCATCCATAGTGGAGTGCGAGGAGATCCCATGCCAATATATGAATTTTATTGTGACCGTTGTCACATGCTGTTCAATTTCTTTTCCAGGTCGGTCAACACCAGCAAAAGGCCTCAGTGCCCCAAATGCAAGGCCAACCGATTGAGCCGCCAGATGTCTTCGTTTGCCGTTACCGGCCGGGCCAAAGAAGGCGGTGAACTGGACGACCTTCCTGTCGATGAGTCCAAAATGGAGCAGGCCATGCAGATGCTGGCAGGTGAAGCGGAAAAGATTGATCAAGACGATCCCAGACAGGCCGCCAACCTGATGCGCAAACTCACCGACATGACGGGGTTGGAAATGGGCGCCGGCATGCAAGAGGCGCTCAAACGCATGGAACAAGGCGAAGATCCCGAACAAATCGAAGCGGAGATGGGCGATATCCTGGAAAACGAGGAGCCGTTTGAGCTTGCTGGAGGGAAAAAGGGGGGCACCTCAAAAAACTCTGCACCGCTTAAGGATGAGACGCTTTACGATTTGTAAGTTGGGATAATCGAAATCCAAATCGAAATCGGAATCGAAAAGAGGTAGGATTTGGACACGAAAAGAAGGAAGATTGCAGCTCATATGGAGCCGGGCAATTCGATTTCGATTTCGATGAAACCAAATTCCAACAAACGGATGCACCAGACGTTCAATCTTCGCGTTGGTGATCCCTGCCGTTCAGCAGATTGACCATACACCGGAGGTGTAAAATGGACAAATCCCTATTTCAGCGAATTGAGATCAAGCAAGGCGATATAACCAGGCTGAATGTGGATGCCATTGTCAATGCCGCCAACACCAGCCTGTTGGGAGGCGGAGGCGTGGATGGCGCCATTCATCGGGCCGCCGGGCCGCAGCTGTTGGCGCAATGCCGGACACTGGGCGGTTGTCCCACGGGCGAGGTCCGCATTACCAAAGGGTACAACTTAAACGCCCGCTTTGTGATCCACACGGTGGGCCCGGTTTACAGCGGTTCGCCTAAGGATGCCGCATTGCTGACCTGCTGCTATCAAAACAGCCTGCAGTTGGCGATTGACCATCGGATCGAAACCATCGCCTTTCCTGCGATCAGCTGCGGCGTCTATGGCTACCCCATTGACCAGGCCGCGCAAATCGCCTTGAAAACCACCTGCGCCTTTCTGGAACAGCAGCCAGGGATTAAGAAGGCCGTGTTTGTCCTCTTCTCGGATGGGGATCGCGAAACCTACGAGACAACGCTGGCACGGCTCAAAGATGCACCGCAATGACTAAAGACGTCTGGATAAGGGTTCATGAGTGTCCATCCAGAAATACCATTCTCTTCTCCCCCTTGAGGGGGAGAGGGAATAAATGGATGGGCACTCATTAATATTTATGGCAATGCTAACCTGTGGCTAAACTTTAGCGGATCTAATGGCGATAATAGGGGTGTCGCGGTCATTTGGTTTGCCCTTTATTCCGGCGGCGTTGCCTAACGGGGCATAAGGTTGACAACCAACCGTGTTTCAGGTAATTGCTCTCTCTTGTTGTTTTTTTGTCGGAACAACCGGATTGACAAGCGCAACGCATATGGTTAACTTGAAGCTCAACATGAAACCGGGTTTCCAACATCAAGATCGGATTGATCCGGCGAGTGATGCGACGCAAGTCCTGAAAGCTCAAGTGACGTGCGGTAGAATAATATAGTAAGGAGGACAACATGCTCGAAGTTACACCCGCGGCCACTGAGCAGATAGCCGCATATTTCAGCGACAAAGAGATTCAACCCATCCGGATTTTCCTGAACGAAGGCGGCTGAGGCGGGCCTGGCTTGGCCATGGCTCTGGATGAGCCCAATGATACCGATCAGGAGTACGAGATTGACGGTTACAAATATATCGTCAACAAAGCATTTCTCGAAAAAGCGCAGCCCATCAAAGTCGATTTCCATATGTATGGTTTCAAACTCGATTGCGGTATGGATTTTGGCGCCGGCGCCGGTTGTGCATGCAGCAGCGCTCAGAAAAGCCAATGCGGTTGCTGATTACGATTTGCATTGATTGATTTCAACGCGGCATCGGAACTTTTCCGATGCCGCGTTTTTTATTTTTCAAAACAAAGGAAGCGATCCATGACATTGGTAGACTATCGTCTTGACGAGCATGTCGCATTGGTTACCATGGCCAGTGGTGAAAATCGGTTCAATCCCGAATTTTTAGATGCTTTGTCCGGTGTACTGGATGCCGTCGAAAACGAGACAGACGCGACCACCCTGGTGGTTCACAGTGCCCATGAAAAGATCTGGTCGAATGGAATCGATTTGGAGTGGCTGGCCCCGGTGCTTCAGCAAAACGATTTGGCTACCGTCAAACAATTTTTCTACCAGTTGAACCAGACGTTCAGGCGCCTGGTGACCTATCCACTGGTTACCATTGCCGCCATTTCGGGGCACGCGTTTGCCGGCGGCGCCATTTTCAGCTGCGCGTTTGATTTTCGTTGGATGCGGTCGGATCGCGGATTTTTCTGCCTGCCGGAGGTCGATTTGGGCATGCCCTTTCTGCCCGGCATGAACGCCTT
>JASFGJ010000141.1:0-8583 GCA_050123815.1 Desulfobacteraceae bacterium | reverse complement strand
CCTGGTCGCCGTACAGGCCAACTCCGGAGCCGTAAAGGCCCTTGTGGGGGGACGCAGCTATGCCGAGACCGAGTTCAACCGTGCGGTCGAAAGCAATCGCCTTCCCGGATCCGGGTTCAAGCCCTTCGTATATTATAAAGCCTTTGACCAAATGGGGCTTTCCCCGGCATCGGTGGTTATCGACCAACCGGTGCACATCCCGGTGGCCGGAGCACCAAATTGGGCACCCAAGAATTTTGAACGCGAATATCTGGGACCGGTGATTCTCAAGCAGGCCTTCACCAAATCCATCAACACCGTGGCCGCCCAGCTCGTTGCCCAAATCGGCCCCGATCCTGTCATCGAAACTGCCCGGCAATGCGGTATCCAAAGTCCCCTCAAGTCGGTTTACAGTATTGCATTGGGAACCTCGGGTGTCAGCCCCCTGGAGATGGCCTCATCCTTTGCGACATTCGCCTCCGGGGGAGTCTACTATCCTCCGTTTGCCATCTGGCGGGTAGAGGACGCTTATGGACAAGTGTTGGAAGAGCACATCATCAGCGGCGCCAAAGTGCTCGATTCCTTAGTTGCCTACCAGGTGGTGGACATGATGCAGGGGGTGCTGGACCAAGGGACGGGGCAGGTGATTCGCAAACTCGGATTCCAGAAACCGGCCGCCGGAAAAACCGGAACAACCAACGGTTACAAAGACGCCTGGTTTACGGGCTTTACGACCACTCTCAGCACGTCGGTGTGGGTGGGTTTCGATCGTGAGACCGGCCTCAAAGATGCCCATCGGGTGGGAATCACCGGTGGCAGGGGCGCCGCCCCCATCTGGGCTCAGTTTATGAAAAAAGCAACGGAGGGGGACCCGTCAAGACCATTTATCCAGCCTGCGGGAATCATCTTTCAATACTGTGATGCCGCCACAGGCGAACTGACGGACGCCATGAGTGATTCAGCCGTGAGGGTGGCCCTTCGCAGACCGCTGTCCGGCAACCCTTTTGATCAAACGGCGAGCCAATGAATGCAGCTTTAAGACATCTTTCCCTGCGACTCTGGATCACGGCCTTTGCCGGGGGCTTGGCCAACGTGATTGTTCTGCCGTGGTGGCAGCGTCTATTCAATCTTGAGGGGATTCTCATTCCGGTGGCGCTACTCTTGATCGCCTCTTTTGCGGCCACCGGGTGGGTCTTGGATAAAGTCGGCCTGTTTTTTTTACAGCGCTTGGTCAATGAGGCGGCTGTTTGGGAACAAGCCGGCATGACGGCCGAGGCCGAGGCCGTCTATCAGCGTGCGGTGGGCCTGTTCGACAGTTTTTGGTTTTCACCCATGCAGCGCCGTCGCCGAACGCCCTGGTTTACCGCGCGTTTGGCCCGGTTTTACATCGGACAGAGTCTGCGCAACAGCTATGCGGATGCCCTGGTCAGGGGCTATTTGCTCAAACACCCGGATGATGCGGACATTGCTTCGGCTTGGCTGGAGCAGTTGCTCAACCGCAAACGCCATACCCAGATCGACCATGAAGCAGCGGCGCGAATCGGCGAGGCCCTGGTGGATGATTTGCGGATACAGCAACTGCTCATGGAATTTTACCTGACCAACGGACGCATCGATTTTCATGCCGTGAAAACGTACCAACGGGTATGGTGGCAAAGGCAACCGCTGCCCGAGGGGTTGCTTAAGCCGCTCCTTGGTTTGTTGCTGCAGGAAAGCTTGCTGACACACTGGACCTTGCAGGTCTATCTGGAGGCGCTGAAAAAAGGGCATCAAGAGGCTTTGGAAGGAGTCGCCGGATGTGCCTGCTGGCTGCACCCGACGGTCGAAAATCGACAAAACTTACAAGCCGCTAAAAACGCATTGGCAAAATACGACGCTGAAGATGTCGCCTCGCTGGCGCGACGCTTCAAACCGGTACAGCCGGACAAGGCCGTCCCTCGGCCGCGACCATCGAAAAAGCGTGTGGTAGGACGGCAACTCGAAGCAAAGGACTCCCCAATTGCCGATCAAGTCAGCCGGGCGGTAAACGCATTTGGATCCTGGGCGGTCAAATATGGACAAGCCATGTCGGCAATCGTTTTTACCCGGCGCGCTGCGATCGGGATCACCATTGGGGCGGCTGTCATGGGCATGGTCGTTGTCGGCCGCCAGATGATCAAGGCGCCGGTTGAACCTCCGGTTCCGGTTGTACCAACGGTCGAGGCGCCCCTGCCCGTTGAGGATCCATTTACCATTCAGGTGGCAGCCTATCTGAAAAGCGATGATGCGCAGCGCTTTGTCGACCAGCTCAAACAGCACGGCCTGGATGCGTTCTGGACTGAAGCAACGAGCGCGAATCGCAAATGGTACCAGGTGAAGGTTTCGCACTTTGCCACCAAAGATCAGGCCATGCAGTATGGCCAGGAATTGAAAAGCAAGGGGCTCATCGACGACTACTATGTCGCAAATTATAAGGCTTTAAGATAATTAATTTGGACTGCGTTATCGGTCGTCGCGGTATCGCAATACAGCTTCCTCCCTCTAGCCTTGCCAAATTAATTATCTTAAAGCCTTATGCCGAAGGATAATTAATTTGATGACAAACACAGATTGCTGTATACTCTGGTACTATTGATTTTGCCAACGAGTTCAAAAGGGAGGGCGGAATGGACAAGCAAGATGTCATCAACATCGCCGAAGGGCTGCGGCTCATCGAAGCGGGTGTCGTAAAGATTCAAGGGGTGATGAAAGATAAAAAGATAAAATCTCTGCAAGAAGTCGCCGCAGAATTGATACCCTTTTTTAAAGAGGACGATGATGCCCTCAGTGAATCGGTGATTCAGCGACTGGAAATGTCGAAATAGCCAATTATATCAAAAGGAACCCGAAAACCCCATATACTGGTCGTACTGCTCGTGCATCTCATTTCCGTCGGTGTCCACGCCGGTAAATGAGAAGACGATATGCGATGGGTCGATGGTGCCGTCGGCATCGTCATTCTGGGTGATGTCGAAGCGCAACAGGGCGGTCCCTTTTTCTGTATCATAATACACATCGATGGGGTGTGTGGCGATGGTCACCTCGGTGTCCGGTACCTGCAATCCCCAATTGTACTGCATGGCGGGAGCGGCCTCTTGGGAGCGCTCAATGGTCCAGTTCAAGACATTTTCAATGGATTCGCGGTCCATCTCTTTGTTGAACTGGAACTCCATGGTAAATGTTTTGCTGGCGCCGGCATTGGCCATGTAATCGTCCAGAATCAGCAGGCTCGACTTGGGTTTGCTGAAATATTTAAAGGTGCTGCTGGCATAGGCAAACATCATCTTGGGCTGTGTCGCCTTGCTGATGTATCCGTCCAGCAACAGTGCGCTGTCCGAATCCTTACTGTACAGAAAATCCCTCATTTCCTTAGCCTTGTCCAGTTCGCCGGCGTCAGCGTAGGTATAACCCATCTCTTCATAGGCGCTGTAAAAGTCTCTGTCCTTGCTTACGGCGATTTCCAATTGCGCGATGGCGTCGTTATACCGTTTCTGGCCTTTATACGCTTGGGCCAGGCCAAAATAGCCGTTGCGGCTGAAATTGCCGCCGTATTGGATGATTTTCTCGAACTGGTGCTGCGCATCGCTGTACCGTTCGGTCTTCAAGTAAGCCTGCCCCAGGGCAAAGCGGTTGTTGCTGTCGTCGTATAGCCGCACCGCCGCCTCATAAGCCTCAATGGCTTCGCCATAACGCTCTTCACCAAATAAAATATTGCCCAGTTCCAGCTGAAGCCGGTCATCCGTCGGGTTTACGTCGATGGCCTTCCGGTAGGCGCCAATGGCCTGTTCAGGCTGATCAAGCTGCAGGTAGGACAACGAAAGGTACTTGGTGGCATCAAAGGCGAAACTGGAGTAGGGCGAGAGTCCGAACGCCCGTTTGAAATCTTTGGCCGCGCCTTCATAGTCCTCGGACATGTAGCGGTCGATTCCACTGGACAACGCCTGCCCGGCCAGCGTCTCCATCTGCGCCGCATGGTTGCCGTTGGCGCTGAATAAACTGTCGCTCATGACTGCAAAGGAGTCTTCCATGAGTCATCCTCAAACTTACCCAAAGGTTGACATGCGGGTGCAACGATGCACCTGGGTCACGGGTGCAACAATGCACCTGGGTCACACACTATATCGGCCGGTTGAAATGAAACTTTAAAACTAATCCACCGGCAACCGGATTTCGACGATCAGACCCCCGTCATCGGCGTTCCGTGCCGTGATCAGGCCGTTATGCATATGAACGGCCCGCATGGCGATGGCCAGGCCAAGTCCGGCGCTTTCGCTGGTACGGACCTTGACGTCGTCGGCTCTGAAAAAGGGTTTAAACAGATTTTGCAGGTTGCCCGGCGGAACACCCGGGCCGTAATCGCGGACGCTGAGAACGGCTTTGGTTCCGTTTTTATTTCGCTGAATCGATTGGCTCACCTCGACCTGCGTCCCGTTTGGGGTGAATCGCAGGGCATTGCGTATGACGTTTTCAATGGCACTGCGAAGCAGGTTGCCGTCTGCCGGCAGCGTGCACCTGTCGCGGCATTCAAAAACGACGGCGCAATCGCGTGTCTCCCCTTCAAAACTGGCATCCTGTGCAATACGGCCAATAAGATTTTCCAGAACGACCGGTTTTCTCTGCAGGGTCAAATCGGCATTGTCGAGGCGCGAAAGGGTCAGTAATTGGGTGATCAAAAGGCTCAAATTGTCGGTTTCTGTGGCGATTCGATCCAAAAAGCGGTGGGTGTTTTCGTTGGTGTGTTTGCGGCAGATTTCAAGGGCCACGTTCAAACGCGTCAAGGGTGACCGCAGTTCATGGGCGATCTCGCGGAAAAGCCGCTCTTGCGCCTTCATCAGCGACTCAATTCGGCCGGCCATGGCGTCAAAATCCCGGCCCAATGCGGCGATTTCATCTTTTCGGCGCCCAAGGCTTTCTGCGACCCGAACGTGCAGATCGCCTTGCGCCAGGTGGCGGACCGCCGATTTCAGTTTCCGAATGGGGGCGGTCAGGTAGCGCGTCATCAGCAGACAGACCACTCCGGATGCCAGCAAAGCAGCCAGAATCCGCAAAATGAACGTGTGGGACATTTCAGCGGCAAAGTGATTCATGCCGTGGGGCATTTGCATCATGAAAACGTAAGCTCGCTTATCTGTGCCCATCAGTTTTTTGGCAACGAGCGGCTGCGTTGCCAGATTCGCAATTTGCACAGTGTCGGTCGACAGGGTTTTTTGCATCAGAACATCGGCCCCGCCGGGAAGATTTGAAGCGTTGAGTCCGACACCCTTCGAGTTCAGCAGATAGAGTTCGAACGAGGTTATTTCGCGCAGGCGATTCAGAAACCTGGTCAATTCCTCAGATCCGTTTTCTTCATACACGTTCACAGCAACTTGACCGGCATTGGTCACCTTGTAGGTGAAGAAGTTTTTTGCCTGCACCATGATGGTCCGTGAAGGAAAAAACATAGCCACCAGGACAAAAGCAATCCCACTGACGACCATGGCCAGGCAGAACCAGAGAAATATCTTTAAAGACAGGCTTTTCAAACTTATCATCCTTGTCATTGTTTCCGTTCGCTTTCCTCTGAAAAAGCATAGAGGTATCCTTCGCCGCGGATGGCCTTGATTCGGTCGGCGTTGCCCTCTAGGGGCCCCAGCTTTTTCCTGAGGTTGCTGATGTGCACATCGATGCTCCGGTCTAAAGGGGAGTACTCGCGGCCCAGAACGGCCGTGTTGAGTTTTTCGCGGCTGACGATCTGTCCGGCGGATTCCATCAATTGACGCAGCAGATTGAATTCAACCGTGGTCAAGGCAATTTCCTTGTTATGCAAACGCGCACGGCGGGTGGTCAGTTCAAGTACAACATCACCGACACTGATTCTTGATTGCCCATCGGTTGCCGGTTTCTCTTCGGATGTCGTCTGTGTGCGTCGGAAGATGGCCCTGATTCTGGCCAGCAACTCCCGTGGATTGAAGGGCTTGGCTAAATAATCATCGGCTCCGATTTCGAGTCCCACGATCCGGTCGACCTCATCACTGCGGGCCGTCAACATCAGAACAGGGACTTCACTGGTTTTTCTTATCTTCTTCAAGACATCAAAACCGTTGCAGCCCGGTAGCATGACATCCAGGATAACCAGGGCATACGTGTGTGACATCGCCTGCTCGTATCCCAAGTTTCCGTCATGGCATGTCTCGAGTTGAAATCCTTCACCCGTCAGATACTCTTCCAAAAGGGTGCAGAGTTCCATGTCATCGTCCACGATCAATATCTTCTCATCTACCATCGGATTTTCCTGCTGTTCCTGTTTGACCGCTGTTTCACCATTTGGAGGTCACTGCCTTCACCGATGTGTTATTAAACCATTCTCAGGTGTTTGTGGTCAAGACGGCAAGTGCGATATTCTAAGGAGATGTCGGGCTTTGGAAAGGAGTTCCTGGATTTTTTCTGCATGAAAACTGCCAGAATTAATAAAATTGTTTGTATTTTAAATCGGTTGGAAATATGGGTGCGCGCTTGTGTAAAGATTTGTTAAGAAAGCTTTGCTGACTTTACCTTACTTTGCATCACTTAACTTCACAGATGGCCGGTGAGGCGTTAGGCTGAACTCAACAAAGTCGCAAAAAGGAAAAAATCTTTTGAGATGAGGTTACTTAATTAAAGGGGGAACAAATGAAACGACTGAGCATACTTTTAATCCTGATTTTTGTTACTGCATTAGTATTTGGTTGTGAAAGTGATGAAAGTTCCAACGAACCGAACCAGGAAAGCACGGAACTTGAACGGCAGGACGAGGTGCAACTGATTGCTTCCGCTCTTTCTTCCGGCTCCGGTGGTATTGGCGATGATCTCGGTGCCGTCTCTCAAGCTGCGAACGGCCAAGCGGAGAAACGCGCTAAACTGCAGAATCTGACCGCCTCTTTGAATATTTCCATCGAGGTCGATTATTACGATGAGCAGGACAATCTGCAATCGGGCTACCATCCCGATACAACGGACCGGATTGATTATGAGAGCCTGATCACAGGTGAAATACGAGATTCTGACGGCTATTTTCGGGATTTGACTGTAGACAATCGATCCGATTTTTCAGTGACCAATATCCTGTCGCGCATTGCTATGATCGACGGCACGCACACCAACTTTTCTTCCTATACGCGCAACCAGCAGTTTCCGCCGGCGGAGGTGAATTTTGAAATGGACAGTGAACTGGTGTTGACTGCCGTGACCGTTGATCTGGATGCCAGCGATGATTTTCCGGAATCGGGTACGCTGGAAGGAACATTTTCCGGTTTGCTCGAAAAGATTGGTGTTGGCTGGAGCGAAGTCAAAGAGTTCGATTTCCATTTTATCTGCACTTATATCGGCAACAATACGGCTGAAATCTTGCTGGATGATGGAACGATTTGGACGATTCACCTGGATACCGGTGAGGTCGAAGAGCAGGAATGATGAACGGGACCGGATTTTCCCATAGCGCATGATTTGGCCGGGCGGGCAACAAAAAACTCCGTTCCGCGAAAGCGGAACGGAGTTTTTGGGATCAAATTGCTGAATTGTCAAATGGTCATATCGTTTGGAGGCCAATGAATCGTTGCACGCCTGTTCGTTCCTTTGAACGTAAGCATATCGAATACCGCTTATCATGCTTTCAGAATAGACAACGCCGAATCATGCTGAGCCTCTGTGATATAGGCAATGCCTGTCTCTTTGGCTGTTTCGCGATTTGCAGCGATTAGATCCAATCGATCTATTTCAGATAATTTAAACTTTCTTGCCCCCGCCATCAACTGTTGCAGGCCACAGCTGAGCTTATCTGCGTAATTCCACATGGTAACGGCTCCTAAAGGGATTTTTTTAATTTCATCGCTGCCGACTTTTTTCTTCACATCCTCCCACCCGGCAAGTATCTCTTGCGGTCTTGCGCCATATTCCAGTACGGTTGGAGGCAGCTTATCCCAGCATCCATTCACCTCATCTCTGACGGTATGGTCAAGTGCGCCGGTAATGTTGGCACCAAGGTACCCGGGAATCATGGGCGCCCGCCCCATGCAAACGACCTTGGCATAGGGCGCACAAAGCGCCAGCGCTTTAAAAATGTGATCTTCTCTGGCAAAACCGCCGGCCAGAGAAATATCAGGAACCTTAATGCCTTTTTCATCAAGAATTTTAGCGTATTCATAAGTCCTGGCATGAAGCGGCAATGATGGAATTCCCCAGTTCTGCATCATATTCCAGGGACTCATACCTGTACCGCCGCCGGCACCGTCTATGGTTAACAGGTCAAGCTCGGTATCCGCTGAATATCGCAATGCCATAGCAAGGCCTTCCATGCCATAAGCCCCGGTTTTAAGCGAGATTCTCCTAAAACCGATTTTCCTGAGGTATTCGATTGATTTCATAAAATTATCCTGAACTTCAGCTGGAGAACCGAGCTCTGTGGAGCCCAAGCGACTGTGTCGGGCAAATGTTTTTAAAGCGCCCCTTTCAAATGCGTCCCGAGCTTCAGGATGGTCAGGGTCAGGATCAACGATGTATCCGCGCTGCTTCAGAAATTGTGCATAATCAATTGAGCTTACCTGAATTTCGCCGCCGATATTTTTAGCACCC
>JASFGJ010000140.1:0-8594 GCA_050123815.1 Desulfobacteraceae bacterium | reverse complement strand
GTCTGCCATCAAGATCCTGAATGAATACGAGCGAGGTGTCATTTTTCGCCTGGGACGCGTTATCAAAGCCAAAGGACCGGGATTGATCATCCTGATCCCCATCATCGATCGCATGGTCAAAGTCAGAATGCGCCTGGTTGCCATGGATGTCGATCCCCAGGATGTGATTACGCGGGACAATGTATCGGTCCAGGTCAACGCGGTGATCTATTTTCGAGTGGTCGATCCGGTAAAAGCGATTGTCGAGGTGGAAAGTTACAATTATGCCATGTCGCAGTTGGCTCAGACGACGTTGCGCAGTGTTTGCGGGCAGGCCGAGCTGGACGAATTGCTGTCGGACCGTGAAAAAATCAACAATCAGCTGCAGGAAATTCTCGATACCCACACCGATCCCTGGGGCATCAAGGTTGCGACCGTTGAATTAAAACACATTGATCTGCCGCAGGAGATGCAGCGCGCAATGGCGAAGCAGGCAGAGGCCGAGCGTGAACGGCGTGCCAAAATTATCAATGCGGAAGGCGAGTTCCAGGCCGCCACCAAGCTGGCTGAAGCGGCCCAAATCATCCATGACCATCCCATGGCGCTTCAACTCAGGTATCTTCAGACCATGCGCGAAATGTCCGCTGAAAACAATTCCACCACGATTTTTCCTTTGCCCATCGATCTGTTCCGCTCGTTTTTCAAAAAGGAGGATTTCTCATGAATTGACACCTCACGATTTGACAGCCATTGGGTTGTTGACAGAACGGAGAGGAACAGGATAATTAACTGATATCTAAATTTTATCGTAGGTTAACCGGGTTTAGGGCCGTTGAGATATTCAGGATTGCGAGTGCCCTTTTTTACTGGTTTGACCTTGGGATGGAAGCTGCCGGCCGGTACGGTCCTGGTTTCCACTTTGCGTTGCACTAACAGAAAGGAGATATGTCCATGACTGACAAACCCAAAGCAGGCAGTGAAAAGCCGTTGGACAAGATGACTGTTAAAGATTTACGCGAAGTTGCCAAGGACATTCCCGGAATCACCGGTGTGCATGGTATGAAAAAAGATGAGCTGCTGGTCGCCATAATAGAGGCGCAGGGAATTGAAGACGAGCCTGCTAGTAAGCCGGCGGACAAGCCCAAAAAGAAAAAAGGAAAAGCGGCTAGCCGATTGGCCGATTTGTCGGTTCAGGATTTAAAAACAATGATCAAGGATCTGAAAGTCAAACGCCAAAGGGCGCTGGCGGATAAGGATCAAAAGATGGCCCGCATCTACAGGCGGCGCATTTCAAGAATCAAGAAACGAACGCGACAGGCGGCTTGAAACGGTTTTTGCTCATTTGCTTCATCGGAGCTATAACAAACAATACGAAAGTTGCTCAGGAAACTGACGTTGGCTGAAAGGGTGCCCATTTACCTATGATCGATCCACGGAAAGTGGCTTTCGATATCGATGGTGTGATCGCCAACACCATGCAATTGTTTATCGACATTGCAAAGGATGTATACGGCATCGACACCGTGCGGTACGATAGCATTACCCGCTATGACTTAAATGATTGCCTCGATATTGGGCCGGACATAATTTCCGATATCGTGCAGCGCATTACGGAGGGCAATTACTCATGTTGTCTGGAGCCGATTTCCGGAGCAAAGCGCGTGTTGGATCGGCTTCGGATATTCGGTCCGATATTGCTCGTAACAGCCAGGCCCAAGCTGGGCCCTATCAAAGCATGGGCCGACCAGATGCTGGGGGCAAACCCTGGAGAGATCAAGGTGATCGCAACCGGCAGCTTCGAGGCCAAACCGGATGTCTTGTTGCAAAAGGATGTTGCTTTTTTCGTCGACGACCGCCTGGATACATGCTTTCTGCTCCAGCAGCACGACATTACCCCCCTGGTTTACGTGCAACCCTGGAACCGCAAAGGCCACCCATTTCTCGAGGTCGATGGCTGGCGTCAATTGGAGATGCTGATCGATTGGGAGGCTAGTTCAGAGCAAAACGGATTGGCAACCTCAAGTCGAATGGTTTCAGGACAATGAAAAAGAGATCTTTGGGCGGCTGTGTCGAGATGTTTATCGAAAGCCTCGCCGCCGAGAAAGGTTATTCAGCTCATACCCTGCGGGCGTATCAACACAATTTATCGGAATTGGCCGCATTCGCGGCCGGGGATCCGTCCTGGGCGCGCAATGAACCTCAACGCTGGGAAAAGCTGGACGTCGATCAATTGGACGATCTGGCAATCCGAAGTTACCTTGGGTACTTGCATGGAAGAAATCAGAAAACCACCATCGCTCGCAAGATGGCGGCGATACGTTCTTTTTTCCGGTTTCTGCACAAACACCGCGTGATCGCAGAGAATCCGGCGGAGGCCCTGCATCCCCCCAAACACGGAAAATCCATTCCAGTCTATCTGCCGGTGGATGATATGTTTCGACTGCTGGATGCCATAAAACCGGCAGGGGTGCTCGGGTATCGCAACCGGGCCATTCTAGAAACGCTTTACTCTACAGGCGTGCGTGTCTCCGAACTATCAGGCCTCAATATGAACGATCTGGATGTCAGGGCCGGAATAGTCCGGGTATGGGGAAAGGGTGCGAAAGAGCGTCGCGTGCCCATCGGACAACGTGCGGTTGCAGCCATTTCAGCCTATCGAGACCAGTTGGCAATGCGTTCTGATTTTTCAAATGATAACGACGGCCCAATATTTCTGAACAAGGATTTGGGCCGGTTGACCACGCGCTCCATTGCACGCGTGGTGGACAAAATGGCGAGGGCCTGTGGGATCGCTGTTCCGGTATCACCGCATGCCATGCGGCACTCGTTTGCCACGCATCTGCTCGATGCCGGCGCCGATTTACGGGCGGTTCAGGAGCTGTTGGGGCATCGCAATCTTTCGACGACCCAGCGGTATACCCACGTGAGCATAGACCGCTTGATGGCTGCATATGATAAAGCGCATCCGCGACGCTGACCCTTTTGTTGCAAAAGCCTGAGACGTCCAGCATCTGTGTTATCAAGGATTCGCAGTAGGCGACTACGGCTTCACCCTTGATGCCTTGATGCTGAACGCCTCAGACTTCTGCAACAAAAGGGTAAACCCTAACGATAGAAGGAATTGTAAATGAAGGCGAATGACTCCATGCAGCGCATGCATGGCACGACGATTTTGGCCGTACGTCGGGGCGGGCGTGTCGTTTTGGCCGGTGACGGTCAGGTTACGCTGAACGACAGCGTCGTCAAACATCAGGCGCGTAAGGTTCGGCGAATCTACAACGATCAAATCCTGATCGGGTTTGCCGGCGCAACCGCCGATGCTCTGAACCTGTCGGAACGGCTGGAGGGAAAACTGGAGCGCTATAACGGCAATCTGACCCGCAGTGCGGTCGAGTTGGCAAGGGATTGGCGCACGGATAAAATTTTACGCCGCCTTGAAGCCCTGATGATCGCAGCCGATCCGGACAGACTGTTTTTGATATCGGGAAATGGAGACGTGATCGAGCCGGATCACGGTGTCATCGGAATCGGATCGGGCGGTGTCAGCGCGCAATCCGCGGCAACGGCCCTTATCCGGCATACCGCACTGGATGCCCGCCAGGTCGTGGAATCGGCCATGCAAATTGCGGCAGCCACGTGTGTTTTTACCAATGATCAAATTACTGTTGAAGAGTTGCAATATGATGAAAAATCTGAAACCAAATGAAATCGTGCAGCTGCTGGACCACTATATTATCGGCCAGGATAAGGCCAAGCGGTCCGTGGCTATTGCGTTGCGGAATCGCTGGCGGCGCCAGCAAGTTGATGAAGATTTGCGTGAAGAGATCGCGCCCAAGAACATTATTCTGATCGGTCCGACGGGAGTCGGCAAAACAGAGATTGCGCGGCGGCTGTCGCGTCTGGCGGACGCACCGTTTTTCAAGGTTGAAGCCTCTAAATTTACCGAAGTCGGTTATGTGGGGCGAGACGTTGAATCGATGGTGCGAGACCTGGTGGACCTGACCGTCAATGATGTGCGCCAGCGCGAGCAGGAAGCGGTCAAGGAAAAGGCGTGCCAGATTGCCGAGGAGCGGCTTCTGGATCTGCTGCTGCCCAAGGCCAGTCCAACTTCCGACCAGCAGCCTGAGGGTGCCGCGCCCGGAGCGATGGCGGTCGTTCCGGAATCCGGCGCGCACGGTGCCTCCACACGGGAAAAACTGCGACGCATGCTGCATGAAGGAAAATTGGACAACCGCTATGTTGAAATCGACATGCCTGAAAAGGCCACACCGGTTGTGGAGATCTTCTCCAATGTCGGCATGGAAGAGCTTGGAATCAACTTTAAAGACATGCTCAACGGCATCATGCCCAAGAACGTGAAGCGCCGTAAGACCAAAGTCTCGGAAGCACTTCAGACCTTGGCGGATGAAGAGGCGCAAAATCTGGTGGACATGGACAAGGTCGTGCGCATGGCTGTCGAACGCGTCGAGCAATCGGGCATCATTTTTCTGGATGAGATCGACAAGATCGTGGGCCGGAGCGAAGGGCAAGGGCCTGATGTCTCACGGGAAGGCGTACAGCGCGATCTGCTGCCGATCGTTGAAGGCAGCACCGTATCGACCAAATATGGGTCCGTGCGGACAGACCACATCCTGTTCATTGCCGCCGGCGCGTTTCATGCCATCAAACCATCGGATATGATCCCCGAGTTGCAGGGCAGATTTCCCATACGGACCGAGTTGGATTCGTTGGGACGGGCTGAATTTGTACGTATCCTGACCGAACCTCGCAACGCACTGGTGCTGCAGTACATTGCGCTGCTTCGGACAGATGGTGTGGAGATGTCTTTTGAGCATGAAGCCATCGAGCGAATGGCCGCCATCGCCGAAGAGGTCAATCAGCGCACCGAAAACATCGGCGCGCGCCGTCTTCATACCATGATGGAATGTCTGCTCGAAGATGTGCTGTTCGAAGCACCCGATGTGGATGAGAAGAAACTGGTGATCGATGCGGCTTATGTCGAGCAAAAATTGCATAAGATTAAGGAAGATGAGGACTTAAGTAGATATATTTTATGAAAGAACAATTATCGAAGACAAGCATAGCAGATATTCTGATCGAAGCGTTACCCTACATTCGCCGGTTTTCCGGTATGACAGTAGTGGTTAAGTATGGCGGCCATGCCATGGTGGACGAGCAGCTCAAGGAAAATTTTGCCAGAGATATGACGCTGCTGAAATTCATCGGCCTGCGGCCGGTGGTGGTGCACGGCGGCGGCCCTCAGATTAACTCCGTATTGGATCAGATGGGGATCCGGCCAAAGTTCGTGCGTGGCATGCGAATGACCGATGCGCCGACCATGGATGTCGTCGAAATGGTGCTGGGCGGCAAGGTGAACAAGGCCATTGTCAATCAAATCAACCAGCAGGGCGGCAAGGCGGTTGGCCTCAGCGGCAAGGACGGCGGTTTGATCCAGGCGGAGAAAATGCAAATCGTTTTTCAAGAAGACAGCAACAAGCCACCGGAGATCATCGATCCGGGGATGGTCGGTCGGGTCACCCAGATCAATCCGTCACTGATCGATACCCTCACCGCGGAGGGATTCATTCCCATCATCGCGCCCATCGGTGTCGGACCGGATGGTGAAACGTACAATATCAATGCCGATCTGGTGGCAAGCAAGATGGCCGTGGCCCTCAATGCCGGCCGCTTGATGCTGATGACCGACGTCGATGGCGTGCTGGATGCGAACAATGAATTGATCTCTTCCATCGATGCCGCTACCATCGAAAAATTAATCGCCGGCGGGCAAATCACCGGCGGCATGATACCAAAAATCGAATGCGCGCTTGAAGCGGTAAGGGCCGGAGTCGCCAAAGCGCCGATAATCAACGGCAAACGCCGGCATGCGATTCTATTGGAGTTGTTTACCGATGAAGGCATCGGTACCGAAGTCACCCAGTAGCAATGGCCTTGGACATTTAACTGAAGAAAGCACAGGGACAATGGTGGAATTTGACATTAAGGCGACCGCCGACCAAGTGATTGCGCAAACCTATGCGCGGTATCCTCTGGCCTTGGTCAGCGGCGAAGGATGCACCGTATACGACGATCGACAAAAGGCCTACATCGACTTTATTGCCGGGATCGCCGTGTGCAATCTGGGCCATGCCCATCCGGAGCTGGCCAGGGTTCTGAGCGATCAGGCGCAGAGGCTGTGGCATGTGTCCAATCTGTTTTATACCCGTCCTCAGACGGAGCTGGCCGCCTGGCTGACTGGCCATAGCTTTGCCGATCGGGTCTTTTTCTGTAACAGCGGCGCGGAAGCCAACGAGGCGGCCATCAAACTGGCCCGCAAGTACTTTAAAGATCGTGGAGCACCCGAGCGATACCGTGTGGTGAGCATGCAGCAGTCGTTTCACGGTCGTACCATGGCCACTCTCTCAGCCACTGGACAGGAAAAGGTACGCATGGGATTCGATCCGATTCTGGAGGGATTTGATTTCGTCCCCTTCAATGACATCGAAGAGTTGAGTTGCATCATCGGACCGGCCACTTGTGCGGTGATGCTTGAGCCCATCCAGGGCGAAGGAGGCGTTCGACTGCCGGATGACAATTATCTGGCACAGGTGCGAAAATTGTGCGATGAGACCGGCTCTCTTCTGATCTATGATGAAGTGCAGACCGGTATGGGAAGGACCGGCAAACTGTTCGCGCACGAACATGCCGGCGTTGCGCCGGATATCATGACCCTGGCCAAGGCGCTGGGCAACGGCCTGCCAATCGGCGCCATGCTGGCGACGGAAAAGGTCGCAGGCGCCTTCAGCGCCGGAGCGCATGCGTCCACCTTTGGCGGTACGCCCATCGTGACCGCGGTGGCGTTGCGCGTGTTGCAACTGCTGGAAGAAGATAACCTGTTGACCAGAGCCAGTGAAATGGGCGACTATTTGCGCAGACAACTGGAGGGTCTTCAGGCCCGGCACCCGGTGATTGAGTCGGTCCGCGGGCAGGGGCTTCTGGTCGGTGTTCAGTTGTCCGAGCCGGGGGCGCCGATCGTTGCCGCTTGCATGGAACGGGGTTACCTGATTAATTGCATTCAGGACACTGTCCTGCGACTCGCACCGCCGTTGATTATCCGCCGTTCGGAAATCGACGGGCTCATTGAATGCCTGGATGATGTATTACCTGCCGGTTGAAATTAAGACGAGTGACAAAGTAGATTGCGTATTACATAGGCTTTAAGGAGAAGAAAGACCGTGAATTCAAAGATTAAGAAAGTTGTATTGGCATACTCCGGAGGCTTGGACACTTCGGTGATTCTCAAATGGCTGATTGAGACATTCGATTGCGAAGTGGTGACCTTTTCGGCAGATCTGGGCCAACCGGATCCCATGGGCGATGTCGAAAAGAACGCCTATAAAACCGGGGCAGTCAAAGCCTACGTCGACGATTTGAAGGAAGAATTTGTCCGGGACTATGTGTTTCCCATGTTTCGCGCCAATGCCATCTATGAAGGTCAATATTTGCTCGGAACATCCATTGCCCGACCCCTTATCGCCAAACGCCAGATGGAGATAGCCGCAATGGAAGGCGCTAACGCCGTCAGTCACGGCGCCACCGGCAAAGGCAATGATCAAGTACGCTTCGAGTTGGCCTATTTGGCCATCGATCCGCAGATTCAGATCATCGCTCCCTGGCGCGACTGGGACTTGAATTCCAGAACGGCCCTGATGGCGTTTGCCAAAAAGCACGGCATCGACGTGCCGACCACACACGCCAAGCCCTACAGTATGGACGGAAACCTGCTGCATGTGAGCTACGAGGGAGGCGTTCTGGAAGATCCGTGGGCGGCGCCACCGGAAGATATTTTCACGCTTACCGTATCGCCCGAAGCCGCCCCGGACACACCGGAAACCATCGAACTTGGATTTGAGAGCGGCAATCCCGTAACCCTGAACGGCAAGGCTTTGACACCGGCCCAAATGCTTGCCGAACTGAACCGTTTGGGCGGAAAGCACGGCATCGGACGCGTGGACCTGGTTGAAAACCGGTATGTGGGGATGAAGTCGCGGGGCGTCTATGAAACGCCCGGCGGTACGATCTTGCGGCAGGCCCATATGGCCCTTGAATCCATTACGCTCGATCGCGAGGTGCATCATCTGCGCGACAGCCTGATACCCAAATATGCCGAGCTGATTTACAACGGTTTCTGGTTTTCGCCGGAACGTGAGATGCTGCAAGGCATGATCGACGACACACAACAGCATGTGGACGGGACGGTTCGATTGAGGCTCTATAAAGGCAATTGCATCCTGGCCGGCCGCAAGTCCGATCACTCCCTGTACAGCGAAGCCCATGCCACTTTCGAGGATGATACGGTATACAGCCAGAAAGACGCGGAAGGATTTATTCGCCTGAACGCCTTGCGGCTGAGGATTCGACAACTGATGCAGAACAAGGACTGATCCATGAGTGCAAAACCCTGGGATGGACGATTCGGCGAAGGCACGGATGTGATCGTCGAGGCCTTTACGTCATCGATCCAGATCGATAAGCGATTGTATCCATACGACATCAAGGGCAGCATCGCCCATTGCCATATGCTGGCCAAGGTCGGTGTGATCACCAACGAAGAG
>JASFGJ010000139.1:0-8663 GCA_050123815.1 Desulfobacteraceae bacterium | reverse complement strand
TAAAAAAAGAGGTGCTGGGAAATCTGCATGAACGGCTGGACCAAGTCAAAGACCACGTCATTGATGAAGTCGAAGTGCGCGAGGATACCGAAGGCTTGCGCAAGGCCAATAAGCCGGTGGCGCCCGGTGTGGTGGACAGCCAGATCTACCGGATGGTGGATTTTTTCAAAAAGCGCTCGGCCACACGTAAAAAAATGGTGGGCATGGTTCACTCCGCCGTGGAATTTTCCCAGCAAAACTACGACGTCTTGGCCAAGGATTTTCGCATCACCCCGGACCAGGCCAAGGGCCTTGTCCAAATTCTGAAAGCGTGTTTTGATGAGCAAGGCCATTTTCGAAAGAAAACGTTCATTGGGGCCATCGACCATTTCAAAAAAGTTGAGCAAAAGGTCTTTGCGTTTCTGTGGCACCATATGAAGGATGCCATCCTGCCGGAGGATCGCGTCGCTTTCTTAAATTCGCTGCAAACCCTGACCGCGCAGATGCAGCTCCCCAAGCAGGCTTTCAAAGTACTGCTGGAAGATCTGTGCAGCGAGCCGGACAAATTGCAGTTTTCGGACAACAAGGCCGTGATGCTGGCGAACCTGATCGTGCACCGATCGGACAAGTCACTTGCGGACTATGAAATAACGCCTGAAGATATCGTGCTCAACCAGCACAACCTGGATCCCATGGTGGTCGAATACGCCGCCTGGCGCATCGACAAGGATCGGGAACAGTTCTTCGAAAAGGTCCAGGCCGTTCACAGCAAACTGGCCGAGGCCCTTACGCTGGGCAAGACCCGTGAGAAGCGGATTCCGGCACCGGTGGTTCTGAATCTGGAACGCGAACTGTATATTTTTCTCTCTATGGTACAGTGCGAAACCGGAAAGGCCATCCTGCGCTCGGCCGTCCATGAATACGGCAACCCGAAGTCGGCGGTGTATCACCATAAAAAAAGCGGTGATCTGGTCAGTGGGATTCTGCAGAACCTGCGCGTGGCCCTGCGCGGCGTCGGTACCGTGGGGGGCATGCAGGATATCGGCATGCTGGAGGGGGTCAAGGAGCGCAATGAGGATTTCCAGCGGCTGAAAAATGACCGCATGTTCCGGGCCCAGGCCAAAAAGGTGACCGAATGGGCCGATGAGGCCATCAAGTTCATCAAGTTCCGGGCGTGAAGCGCCGATGACGGCGTGCGTTTTTTTCCCTTGCCGGCAATTCGAATCATGCACATCGTATAGGGCATCTCTTATACGCCGAAAGGAGCCAACGATGGGCGTCCTTACCATCATAGACAGAAACGCTGCCTGTGACGAGGCCGTTGACTGGCCCTTGTTCTACATGAACGATTTTTCCGTTTTAGGCTTGCTGGTGGACAAACTGGCAAAGGCCCTGGAGGTGATAGAGGCTGACGGATACCGGGTAGTTCGCGGCACGTGCAGCGCCAAGGTATACTTTGAGAGTCACCGCAGCTTCAAGAATATCTTCACCATCCTGACGCGCAATCGGATCGCTTACGGATCCTCTGATCTGGTTGGCCGCGTCTACCAGGGGTGATAGCCGGATGGTTGCCCGGTGGGCAACCCTAGTGTTGTGTCCCAGAATTATGTGACATTATTTTTCGACCCAAAATATCAAATGACAAAATCCAAATGTCAAATGGCGGATGGGGACCGATGGAATATTAAATCGATAGAATACATTCATTTGGCAATTGGGCTTTGACATTGGGATTTGAATGCTGCGGTCCCTCATCGACTATCAAACAGTCTTACCCATTATTCCCACTTATTTATGGGACACAACACTAGACGTGGTTTCAAAACACCCGAAGGACTGTCCGATGATCGAAATCCGCAAAGAGAGGCCAGAAGATCAGGCCGCCGTTCGACAAATCAACGACGCGGCATTTGAGCAAGGTCCTGAAGCAGCGCTCGTGGATAAAATACGCGGCACATGCGACGGTTATCTTGCATTTGTGGCGGTTGAAGACGGTATCATTGTTGGACACATCGTGTTCACGCCGGTGACCATTGACGGTGCCGGCGTTGCGGGAATGGGGCTAGCGCCCATGGCTGTACTGCCCTCGTACCAGCGGCAGGGGGTTGGGTCTCTTCTTGTACGGCACGGTCTGGATCACCTGCGGCGGATCGGCTGCCCGTTCGTTATCGTTCTGGGGCATCCGGGATACTATCCCCGCCTTGGTTTTGAACCGGCATCACGCTATAATCTTGCCAGCCAATGGGAGGGCGTTCCGGATGAAGCGTTTATGGTGGTCGCGTTTGAGAAGGAAAAACTTCCCGGAAAGGGAGGTATTGCAAGGTATCGTCCCGAATTCGATGAGGCCATGTAGTAATTGAGATAGACGGCTGACAGGCCGGGGCGTACGCGCGGTTGTTCTGATTATATGCCTTTCAAATAGGCGGTACCGCCCAATTGCTCCATCTGAGCTTCGATTTCCCGGGCGCGTTGACGAACATAGTCCGATGGGTTGGCGGCTTTAAGCTTGCGGGGGTTGGGCAGGACCGCCGCTAAAAGGGCGGCCTCGCTTTTTGATACCTGGCTTGCCGGCTTGGAAAAATAGGCCCGGCTGGCGGCTTCGACGCCATAGATACCGGGGCCGAACTGTGCAATGTTTAGATAGACCTCTATGATTCTGCGCTTTGGCCATACCAGTTCGAGCACCATAGTAAAATAGGCCTCGAGGCCTTTGCGAAGATAACTTTTCCCGGACCAAAGAAATAGGTTTTTAGCCACCTGCTGGGTGATCGTGCTGGCGCCCCGCGGGCGCCTGCGCCATTTGTTTTCATCGATGGCCTTGCCGATGGCGTCAAAGTCAAATCCCCAGTGATGGGGGAATTTCTGGTCTTCGGAGGCGATTACGGCAACAGGCAGGTGGGGCGAGATGCGTTGCCACGGCAACCAGTGGTAGCGCAAAGTGGGGTCGGGTACGTCGGACTGCAACATGAAAGCGCTGGTGGGCGGCGGCAGCCAGCGCAAACCCAGCGGAACGGCGAGCGAGATTGCCATCAGACTCGCTGCGGCAATCACAATCCATCTGGAGATCTGCCGTGGCCGATTGGGCTGCCTGAATAACGGCTGCTCAGGCCTGTCGTCATTCGGTACATAAATCGATCGATACATGGTTGTCTTTCAAACCTTGAGAAGATTCAGACAAATCGGATTCGATTTGAGTATCGGGTATGGTTCCAATAGCCCGCAGGGATGTGGGCCTGTCACGGTGATTGTCTTCCTGTCCGATTGTTAAATCTGACCTCTATTTGTCTATCATCCAACCGGAAAAGTCAACGGGCAAAAACATCGCAACCACTTCTATTGGCCTATATAGTAGTTCTGGCACTCCTCGCAAATGGCCGATATCTGATACTCGAATTCCGATCTGGCGTCGAGAAAATTACTGACCGGCTGACCGCATATTTTGCACAACCGGTTGGTTTTGGCATCGGCGGTTCGTTGTTGGATGTTTTTGTCGGACAAAACTGCGATGAACTCAGAAATTTTCTCCATTATCATCTTCCTTTAACAGCTGGGACGACTGGTCCGGGCATTCGAGAACAACAGGACAATACTTTCGCATTAGTTACCAAGAGGCATTGGCTTTTCTAAACAAATTCGATGGCAAAACCGGTATTGTTCAACCAGACGATGCGTCCTTTACGCTTGACGTTTCTGTTGCCCGTAGAAAACGGAATACTGACCGTAACCATTTCGCCTTTACCGAACTGGTTTACACTGCCGGTTTCAATGCGGGCGCCTCCCAGACTGATATTCTTTACGATACCTCTGTAGATCGTTTTAAAATGCGAAAAGATAACTTCCGTTTCGTATGGCTTGCGGGCATTGACTCGTCTCAAATCATGACTTTCTAGTGCGTATTGTTCTTTCATTTGTGGCCTTGCTTTCTGTTTGTGGTGGTACCATTCATCAGTTTTAACTATTAGCTGCAAAGCATTTATTGTGCCAGCTGTAGGAATCCTTTAATAGGATTTAATATCAAATGGTTGCGCAATTGACGCTTTTGTTCAGGATGCTGTGGTTTAAGATTTGGGGCATTTAACCCAGAGCGTGATGGGTAAAACCCCCATATGCTGGATGCTGTCTGGGGTGCAAGAGATGTCCCAACTCTGCGTCTATAGAAGCATGATGCCAATTGCATAGGCAAAAGATGAAAATTTGAATCAGACGTCAAATGGAGGAAATGTGATGCATGGATTTACGATTTTAGCGATGGTGTTGGTGCTGGCAATCATTGGATGGGTCGATAGCGGTGCCTTGGCCGGGAATCAACCTGCTGCCGAGGCTCGGGAGGTTTCGACACCTCATGAGCATTATTGGGTCATCGAAGTCGGGGGCAAAGAGATCAAGCACGGTGGCTATACGAAATTGCACCGCTCCGGACAAAAGATCGTGGAGGGGCGGTATGATCACGGAAAAAAGGATGGTCGCTGGGTCTACCGTTCGGTCGGAGGAGAGATAATCAAAGAGGAGCATTACGCCAAGGGGCTGAAAGAGGGAATGTGGACGGAGTGGAATGCCAAGGGCAATAAATCTTCTGAGGGGCGTTTCCAGAACGATCGCCCGGTGGATACCCACCGCACCTGGCATCTGGAAGGTGAGCTCAAGTCGGAGACGAAGCACGTGCTGCGCGGCGATGATCTGCTGGCGGTCCAGTCCACCTGGCATCCCGGAGGGCAACGCTATACGGAGTCTGAGTTGTTAAACGGAAAGCCGCACGGCAAACATCGCGCCTGGCACCTCAACGGCATCGCTCGAATCGAATGCGCCCATGTCGACGGGCAGCGCCACGGCTTGTACCGGGAGTGGTATGATAACGGCCAGATCAAGGCGGAGTATACCTACGATCACGGTCGCAAAACCGGCCGCAGCACCGAATGGTATGCCAACGGCCAGAAAAGCGCCGAAGGGCAATATGCTAACGGCAAGGATGGGCTGTGGACCCAGTGGGAAAAGTCCGGCGATATTCGCAGTCAGCAGCGCTATCAAAACGGCAAGGTGCTGAAACAGTAACGCGAATTGCGCTCTTTATTTTTTGCGGCGCCATTTTCTCTTTTTGGACCTGATCTTGGGTTTATCCGCAAAACGAATGTCGATTTTCCGGTCATCCAGCCTGGCGCCTTTGAGGGCCTTGAAAACCTTTTGCGCGACGCACTTGTCGACATCGAAAAAGGAGAATTCTCCTTTCAGGGCGATCTGGCCGATCTTGTCCGACCGGATTCCGGACCTGTCGCAGATCAGCCTGACGATGGCGCCTTCGCGGATGTTGTCTTTGCGGCCCACATTGATAAAAAAACTCTGGCTGCTGCGGCCGGTCGGTCGTTTATCCCGGTTCGGCCGTGATAATTCTTTCCGGGTTTTGACGTTCAAATCGCCGGCATCCCGATAGGCGTCGAGGAAACGGTTGAACTCCACGGAGACGAAGCGCTGGATCAGCTCGTTTCGGCTCATGTCGCCGAGGGCTTCATAGATCGGCTGCAGATGGGGGGCGATCTGCTCATCGTTTATCCGGACACGGGTCATTTTGTCCACCATGGCGAAGAGTTGCTTTTCACAAATAGCGCGTCCCGAAGGCACTTGCCCCCTGCTGAAGGTGACGCCGGAGCGGCGTTCCAATTCAGCAATGCGTCGTACTTCGCGGGTGTTGACAAGCAGCAGCGAGGCGCCCGATTTGCCGGCCCGGGCCGTGCGGCCGCTGCGATGCGTGTAGCGTTCCGCATCATCGGGCAGGTTGTATTGGATGACGTGGCTGATATCGTCCACATCCAGCCCCCGTGCTGCGACATCCGTGGCCACCAGGACCTGCAAGGCCCGTTCTCTGAATTTACGCATGACATGGTTGCGCTGTTCCTGGGAAAGATCGCCGTGCAGGGCGTCGGTATTGTAGCCCTCTTTCATCAGTTTTTCCGCCACCGCACGGGTGTCCTGGCGGGTTCGGCAGAAGATCAGACCGTAGATGCCGGGCTCATGGTCGATGAGTCGCTTCAGCGCGGCGTAGCGCTCTTTTTCCCGGATAACGTAGTAGGTATGCAGGATGTTTTCTGCGCCGATGTTTTTCCGTCCGATGGAAATTTCCACTGGCTTTTGCATATAGGCTTTGGCAATTCTGGCAGCCGCAGAGGGCATGGTGGCCGAAAAAAGCCAAATGCGCCTGTCGGTGGGCATCTGTTTGATGATATCGTCGATCTCTTCCTGGAAGCCCATGCTCAGCATTTCGTCGGCTTCATCCAGCACACAGTACCGGATATGGCCCGGACGGACCGCTTTGCGCTGCATCAGATCGAGCAGACGGCCCGGTGTGGCAACGATGATGTGTGCGCCTTTTTTAATCTGTTTCACTTGCGGGCCGATACCCGCCCCGCCATACACCGCAACGATATGTGTTTGCGGGGTATAGCGTGCCAGCGCCTTCAGGTCGCCGGAGATTTGGACACACAGTTCGCGCGTGGGGCAGATGACGAGCGCCTGGGTGACGGGCTGCTTGGCATCGATGAGCTGCACCAGCGGCAGACCATAGGCCGCTGTCTTGCCGGTGCCGGTCTGAGCCAGCCCGACAAGGTCGGAGCTGCCGCTGAGAACGGTGGCAATGACCTTTTCCTGGATAGGGGTGGGGTGCTCGAATCCCAAGGACGCGACGGCTTTAAGTAGTTTTGGGTTCAAACCCAGAGTGTCAAAGGTCATTGATGCTTTCCTTTGCTGATCACACAGCTTAAAATAAACAAGCCGTCCGGTGCAAACTCCGGACGGCTTTTAATCGTGTCGTGCGGCTGTAACAATTCGGCCGTTTATCTCATGACGAACGTTAAATTACAACCGCCATTCAGATCCCCGATTCCTCCAGCTCCGCTTTGCCTTTGTCCTCATCCACAAAATAGAGCAGCACCGCGCCGACGATAAACAGAACCAGGACTGAGATAATACTGACGCGCGTGGCCAGCAGACCCGTGGCATGGATTTGTTCGGGGGTGGGTGTCGTCGGCAAGGCCATGCGTTTGACCAGCAAGCCGGTGATGCCCATCAGTGCCGGACCTATGATGGCGGCGAACTTGCCCAGCATGTTGTAGAATCCATAGAATTCGGCGCTGCTGGCAAGTGGGATGAAACGGGCGAAATAGGACCGGCTCAGCGCTTGAACACCGCCCTGCACCAGGCCGATAACGGCCGCCAGCACATAGAACTCCATTGCGCGGGACATAAAGGCGCCCCAGAAGGTGACCCCCGCATAGACGGCCAGTGTCAGATAGATCGAGCGCCGCACCCCCCAGTGTTTTCCCAGGCGGCCAAAAACCAATGCCGCCGGGAAGCCGATAAATTGGGTGATCAGTATCGCCACGATCAGGTCGTTGGTGTTGAATCCAAGGGAGATGCCGTAGTCCACCGCCATCTTGATGATGGTGTGGACGCCGTCGATATAGCACCAGTAGGCCAGCAAAAAGGTGAAGAGCGTTTTGAGCTGACGGACCTTTTTCAGGGTGGAGATGAACTGGCGCCAGCCGGCCAGGATCTGGCGGGAGAGCGGCGGGCGCTCGGTCTCCGGATCGGGCGGGATCAGGATAAAGGTTACCAGGGCAAACAGCCCCCACCAGAGTGCCACCGTGGCGAACGCCGCGCGGACCGCCTGGGTGGCGTCGGCCAGTCCGAACAGTTGCGGCTTCAAGGTCATCAACACGTTGAGCGCCAGCAGCAGCCCGCCGCCCAGATATCCCAGGGCATACCCCAGGGCGGAGATCTGATCGATGCGCTGGACCGGCGCCAGCTGGGGCAGCAGGGCATCGTAAAAGATTTCCGCCCCCTGAAAGCCGATAATGCCCACGGCGAATATGGCCAGCGGCCAGAACCACTGCCCCTGGGGCATCAACGATAGCGCGGCGGTCATCAGCACGCCCAGGTAGGTAAAACAGATGAGCAGTCGCTTGCGCCGGCCGCTGCGATCGGAGATGGCCCCCATGATCGGCGCCATCAGCGCCACCAGCAGGCTGGCCGCGGCATTGCCCATCCCCAGGCGGAACGTGCTCAGATTCACGTCGATGCCTGCGCTCCAGTATTGTTTGTACAAAATGGGGAAAAAGACAGTCATCACCGTGGTGGCAAAGGCCGAGTTGGCCCAATCGTACAGCGCCCATCCCCAGATGACGCGTCGTTGACCGCGGTTCGCTGAAGATTTTGGATTAGCCATCGGGATCTCCTGAAAAGCAATTCACTTCGCCGGTGCAATTACCATTGTCATTGCCTGTGCCGATCAACTTTGAGCCGGTGTTTGTCCTTGCAAAAGGGCATCGACCAACCTATTTTTATAGAAGCGGCTTCAATATACAGCAAGATCATGAAAAAGACACCAATTCATCCCAAATTGGGTTACATGGCATCGGAGTTTGACACGCACTTTAAGGTGTTTCACGAATTGATGGCCTCGAAAGTGCTTGAAATCCTTCTGGTGGCCAGTCCATACGACGCGTATATCCTCGAAGAGGACGGCTCGCTGGCATCGAAGATCATCAATGAATACAATGGACTGAATCTGAGCCGGCCCCCGAGGCTTACCCGGGTCGAGGGAGCCCGTGCGGCGTTGCAAAAACTAAGGGACGGGGCCTTTGACCTGGTCCTCACCATGCCCCATCTGGATGATATGGATCCGTTCGATCTGGGAC
>JASFGJ010000138.1:0-8669 GCA_050123815.1 Desulfobacteraceae bacterium | reverse complement strand
CCAGTGATTGCCAGCGGCGATTCCCATCACCTTTATAATAAAATAGCCGGCCAGAACCAACGCAGCGGCTTTTCCAAAGCCCAGGGTCACTGCCGGATTTTCATCCAGATGGGTTTGGTCCATTTTATCACCAAAATAACGATGGGACAGGGTGCTTTCGAATATCACCATAGAGAGCCCCGCCACGATACTTGAAATGAAAAAATAGACCGGCAGATAAGAAGAATACCATAAGGGGTGAAGCTTTGACGGCGCAATCAGAAAAAGTGCCCCTAAAGAGGACTGATGCAGTGTGGAGAGCACCACACCGAATACCGTCAGCAGCAGGGTCAGTTTCACGAGAAGTTGTCTGATCTTTTTCAATCCCAGCCACTCGAAAGCGGCAGGCACAAATTCAAGAAATAAAACGGTCAAATAGAGGGCGACGCACGCCGCCACTTCAAAAAGAAGAGATGTGGTTCCCTGCTGAACCAGAAACGGATAGGGCAGGCGCCAGGGCCGGCCAACATCATAATGCAGGGCAAGCACCACCAGCGCATAGCCAAGGAACCCTGTCAGCACGGCCGGCCTCACCGCGGAGTGATACTTTTTCAGTCCGAAGATATAGACCGCCGCCGAGGTCACATACCCGCCGGCCGCCAGGGCAACGCCCACCAGCAGGTCGAATCCGATCCACACGCCCCACGGGTTATCGTCGCTGAGATTGGTCACCGGCCCCAGTCCCGTTGTAAACCTTAAAATGGTGATCACAATGCCGATGACGATGATTGTGCCGGTGATCACATTGAAAGGGGTCACCCACGTCCGGGATTGCACGGTTGCGGTATCAGACATCAGATTTCTCCTCGGCCAGCTTTGTCATTCGCTCAAGTTCCTGTTTGGCATCGGCATCTTTGCGTTTCGAGATGGCGTATATGCCCATTAACAGTACCGGCCACAGCCCCACAACCATTGGAACCAGGGACAACGCACCGGATGTCAATTTGGGTGCCGGCGTGGTCCCCAAGTCTTCGCGCATTCCGATCTGCGAAAAAGGAACATTGGAAAGATAGAGCCAGCTTGTGCCGCCCATTTCGGTTTCGCCATAGATGTGGTCGATATAGCGGTCCGGGTGTTTGCGGATACGTTCGCGGGCAAGTTTGAGCAAATCCTTTCTTTTCCCGAAAGTCAAGGCTTCCACGGGGCAGGCTTCTACACACCCGGGACGCTGGCCTTTTAATACTCTGGGGTGACACATGGTGCATTTGGTGACCCGGGGCGTCATCGGGTCATTGTATTCATATGCCGGGATCTCGAACGGGCACGCAATCATGCAATACCGGCAGCCGACGCATACATCCGGGTTGTAGACAACCGCCCCTTCTTCGGTTTTTGTAAACGCCTTTACAAAGCAGACCGATGCGCAAGCCGGTTCGAGGCAGTGGTTGCACTGATGCTTTCTAAATAAAGGGGCTTGTTGATCCGGACCCGCGTATCGATTGACAACGGTATAGGTTTCTGCGTGGGTCCTGCGCTGCTGGTCCAGGACGGAGAGATCTGTAAACGGCTTCTCCGGAGCAGGGAGTTCGTTGACACTGTTGCAGGCGGATTCACAGCGCCGACAACCGACACACAAGGAGATGTCGTGCAAAACACCATAACCTTCGGGATACCCTTTAAAATGCTGATTTCCGGCGGCAAGAGCGGATTTACCCGCCACAGCCCCGGCACCTACGGCACCACCAACCCAGCCCAGAAATTTTCTTCGCGATATCGACATGTAGATCACTCCAACGGATATTTCATCCGATTAATCAAGCTGTTTCAACGCATGGCATTCGATGCACTCAGACGGTTTTTCGATGTTCATTTGTTTATGACATCCCATACATTGCAAGTGATAGGCCCCTAAAATGCCCGGCATTGAAGGTTTCATTGCATCCCATTGTTTGCCGTGGCAGTTCGCGCACTGCGGCGGTTTGTCCGATGCAGGGCTGTGATGATGACATCCCTGGCAGATGGCTTCTTTCTCGTTGTGAAAAAAACCGGACAGGCGGTTGTCTTTCATGCGGTCCATAAGCGCGTTAATGATCTGTCGGTGGGGGAATTTGACCGCCTCGTATTGTTCGGAAAGTCTTTGGATCGTAACAATCTCGGGAATGTCATCCTTGAGACGCGTTGGGGTTGCCTGCCTGGTCGACTGGAGCGCCAATCGGGCAAGGGATATCTCCTGTTCAGGTGTTGAAGACTTTTGCAGCTCTTCAACCGGTACCAGGTGGCACTTCAGGCATGCCTCCTTTTGCGCCTCACGGGGCTGCCCCATGGATGCATGGCAGCCCGCGCAGTTTTTCTCTTGTTTGCCGGCATTGTGGCAGCCCTGACAGCTCCGTGTCGAATCGGCCTTGTGCATCGCGTTTTCAAGGATTGGTGCATTGGCGGCCAGTGATCCCTTGGGGGATCCACTCGGGGTATGGCATTCACTACAGGTTTGCATGCTTTTGTGATGGCAGACTCTGCAGGTATCGTTGGAAGCCTCGTGAGCCTTGTGGTCAAACGGGACAAAATTCATCAGACTCTTTTTTTCGTCGGCTTTGGCGGATTTTAGAGCGGATTTGAGCAAAACAATATCCGGCTGATTGCGATTCATCCGGGGGATATCCGTTCGTTTTTTGATCTTTTGCTGTTCGACAGCATCGTGGCACCCGGCGCAGGTCAGTGGAGGATTGACCTGGTCCGTGACCGGCGTATTGAGATGGCAGTTTATGCAGCCAAGATGGGACGCCTGACGCATGGAGATCCGGTTGTCTTGTGTTTTCTGCTCATGGCAGTGGCGACAGGTGCCTTCTTTTCCCTTGTCATAGAACAGCTCTTTTTTATCTTCGTTGTACGCATGATGGCACTTTTCGCATTTGTTTTCGGCATTTTGGGAATGTGTAAAGTGCAGCGATTTGTCAAACCCCATGGCTTGCCGAGACGATCGATATTTTTCTTTTCCGGTGTGACAATCTTCGCAGTCGATTGGCCCGGTTTTTTCTTTGGCAAGGTTCATCTCTCCGTGGCAGGCAATGCATCCATCATGATAGATGTTCATCACTTCCTTCCTGTCCGTATCCTCAAATCGCTTGAATTTTGGGTGGATGCGATTGTTTTTCGTCAGGTGACAGGCACTGCAATCAAGGTTCTTGGCGGCCAAAGCTTTGGTGTGGGCGTCATGCAGAAATTCAACCGGTGCTTTTTCAAGTCTGCCAAACACGGCCATTGAATCGATTGTTATCACATCCGCCCGTTTTGGGGCTGACGCTACGGCTGGAATGATGCCGGTGATACCTGATCCGTAAAAACAGCCAATGGAGACCGTCAACAAAACGGCCAGACGAAGCCAATTTTTTCCCATCTTCATATCCAGCTAATCCTTAACATCATGATTCAACGTCATGTTTCTCTTAACAATCTTTTCCATGTTGCTCCCAATAGTATTTTCAATGATACCAAATAATTAAGAAGGAGCTCGGGCGCAAGAAAGTCATGTTAAAAAAAATGCAATTGTAAGTCAATGGCTAATATCAACTATCGGTCGAATATATAAGCAACATATTGCCCTGGAATTGCCGGGGATTACATGTTTGCTGCGGCTTCCCAGGCGATCATGGCTTTTTTCCGGGTGGCGCCCCATCGGTATTTGTGGAATTTGCCGGTTTTTGCAATGACGCGATGGCAGGGGATCATATAGGCAACCGGGTTGCCGGTCACGGCCGGCGCTACGGCCCGGGCGGCCCTGGGTTTGCCCAGACTTGTTGCGATATCGTGATAGCTGACGAGTCTTCCGGAGGGAATGGCCAACAACGCCTGCCAGACATTGACTTGGAAATTCGTGCCTTTGACGTGTAGGCGAAGGGGGCGAGACGTGTCTGCGTTCCGCATTCCGAAAATTTGGTGGGCGATAGCATGAATGTGATCCTGGTTTTCGGTGAATTCTGCCCTGGGCCAGGTGCTGTAGAGTTGATTGATCATTTGGGATCGATGCTCTTTTTCCAGAAAGCTGATGCAGCAGATGCCGCGTTGGGTGGTTGCAATCATCGCCTCGCCGAACAGACATTGGCTGAAACCATATGCTATTTGACCTAAAGTCGGCTGTTGTTTGAAATTCTGTTCAATATAATTGATGGCGCGTTCAACGCGCTTGTAATCATCTGCTTGGTGCGGCAAATCGATCTCTTTCATCAGGGCCTCCGATATTGATCCTGAGGTAACCTAATGCAACCTTGCAGCGAACACCACCCGAATCTTGCTCATTTGACCATGCTCCGGCGGATCATAACCGCAGCCAGATAGACCACCGCACCGGCAAGCACGGCCAGCCCCGGCCCCAGCAGCAGCGATCCCAGCAGCCATTCGTAGACCCGGTCAACGGCCTGATAGCCAAGGGTTTCAATGGATATCTCCGTGAGAAATTCGCCGAAGCGCAGGTAGTATCCAGCCTCGATGCAAAGGGCCGGGACAATGGGCGGCATGCACAACTGGCTGGCCGCCAGGGCGGCCACCTTGTTCAAGCGGAAAAAGCCGGCCGCAAACAAAATGACGATGGTGTGCACCGCAATGAGCGGCAGCGCTCCCAGAAAAACCCCCATGACGGTCGCCAGGCAGAGCTGCCAGGGGGTCGTGTTTTCGGTCAGCAGGGCCTTGATGGATCGTAGCGGATGAATGACGCTGATTTTTTTATGAGGCTGTTTCCGGTCACTGACAATTTTGGGGTGCGGCAATGGGGTAATGGCACGCATGGTGAGATGTACGGTCATCATGGCGCGCTTGATCGCGGCCGTCCACGACAGCCTGCGAACGATCTGCCGCTCGAGGCCGGGAACCATCACCTGCGCGATTTCGACACCGGCCCAGGCGGCTTTGACCGGAGCCTGGATTTCAAAAATACGGGGACGCGAATTGAACGTCAGTGCATTGAGCACGCTCAGTGGGTAGATGCAGAGTCCGGCGCGGATATCATCCAGGGCGATGCCGGTTTGCATGCGGTACCAGAAATTGCCCCATCGGCGGCGCCATCGGTTCCGCCAGCCGGTCGCCGCTGCCATAGGATCCGGCCGGCCGACAATGACGGCATCGGGTTTATCGTGAACAGATGCCGCGACAGCAGCCAGATCATCGGCGGTCAATTCCGCCATCGCCCCCAGCGACATCACGTGGGTCGCCTCCAGTCGGGCGGCGGTTTGAATGGCCGTTTGCACCATTGCTCTGGTGCGGGCAGTTTTTTTTTCAATTGCATGCGGGTTGGGGGCATTCTGAACGAAAGAGCGGTCTGCGGCATCAATGATGAGCAGATGGTTGCCTGTTTCACGGGCCGCGTTTGCCATCCGGGCAACTGATTCCGCTGGTCGATCTTCGAACAGAACGATGAGGAGCCTGGGCGTTCGGGCTACTGAGTCAGTCTTCGTATCCACGGCCAACTCAATAGCAGCAAATGGGCGCGGTTTCAATAATTTCGAAATTACCTTATTTTTTCTTTATCGGCCGATAGTAATGGGTCGCCAGACCATGGTAGACCTCTGCAGCCTCCATCACCGTCTCGGAAAGGGTGGGATGGGGATGAATGGTCAGCGCGACATCGGTTGCCGTGGCGGCCATTTCAATGGCCAGAACCGCTTCGGCAATCATCTCTCCGGCGCCGGGGCCCACCAAACCGGCGCCCAGGATGCGCTCACTTTCAGGATCGATGACGAGTTTGGTCAGGCCGTCACTGCGCCCCAGGGTCGCAGCGCGCCCGGATGCCGCCCACGGAAATCGGGAAATCTTGTGAGGGATTTTCCGATCCCGGGCATCGCTTTCCGTGAATCCGGCCCAGGCGATCTCCGGATCGGTAAAAACCACTGCAGGGATCGCCGATGGCTCGTATACCACGTTTTTAGCGTTGAGAACTTCCACGGCCACACGGGCTTCATGGGAGGCTTTGTGGGCCAGCATGGGTTCTCCCGCGATGTCGCCGACAGCCAGGATATGCGATTCGGCGGTGCGGCGCTGGGCATCCACCTGAACGAATCCTCGTTCGTCGGTCCGGATGCGCGTGTTTTCCAATCCGAGACCGTCGCTATTGGGCAGACGGCCCACGGCTGCCAGAACATGATCGAACAGTTGAGTTGTGCTCTGTTCGTCCGAAGGCTGCAGGGTGACCTTGACGCCGTTTTTCTGTACTTTCACACGGGAAACCATGGTCTGCAGCAGAATCTGTTCAAAACGTTCCGTAAGCCCTTTTTGAAGAAAACGGACCAGGTCGCGATCCACTCCCGGCAGCAGGGTGGGCGTCATTTCCGCGACGGAGACGCGGCTGCCCAGTGCGGCATACACGGAGCCCAACTCCAGACCGATATACCCGCCCCCGACAACCAGCAGCCGCTTGGGGATGGAGGGCAATTCCAAGGCGCTTTTCGAATTCCAGATGCGATCGTGATCGACCGGTACCGCAGGCAGGGCGATGGGCTTGGAGCCGGTGGCGATGATGGCTTTTTCGAAGGCCAGGCGGCTTCGTTTGCCGTCATTGGACGTGACCGCCAGCGTATGGTTGTCCAGGAACGCGGCGGTGCCTTGCATATGTCGGATTTTGCGTTTGTCGACCAATCGGCCCAGGCCGCCGGTCAGATTGTCCACCACCTCATTTTTCCAGGAACGAAGTTTGTTCAGATCGAGTTCGGGTTCACCGAAGGTCACTCCCCATGCTTTGGCGGCCTTGGCTTCATGCATCAGTTTGGCAACATGCAGCAGCGCTTTGGAGGGAATGCAGCCCCGATAGAGGCAGGTGCCGCCCGGATGGGTCTCCGGGTCGATCAAAACGACCCCCATTGCCAGATCGGCGGCCAGAAATGCCGCGGCATATCCGGCCGGTCCGCCGCCGATGATTACCAGATCGGTTTTGTCGTCCGTCATGTGTGTCCTCCTAATCAAGATGCATCGTAAACGCCTGCTCAAGGCTCCGGCAGATCCAGTTTAAAAATTGTGCGGCATCCGCCCCATCGAGAATGCGATGATCATACGAGAGCGACAGCGGTAGAATTTTCCGGGCTTGCAGTTGGCCTTCAATATAGCGCGGCTTGGTGCTGGCACGGCTGACACCCAGAATAGCGGCCTGTGGCCACAAAACGATCGGTGTAAAACCGACCCCGCCAATACCGCCCTGATTGGAGATGGTAAACGTGCCACCCTCCATTTCATCGGGTTTGAGCTTTTTGGAGCGGGCCCGACCGGCCAGGTCGACAATTTCAACGGCCAGTTCAAGAATGTTTTTGGTATCGGCGTTGCGGATCACCGGCACCAGGAGCCCGCGCTCGGTGGCGGTGGCAATACCGATGTGGATATACTTTTTCAGGATGAGGCGTTGGTTTGCCACATCAATGCTGGCGTTAAAGCGCGGGTACTTCAACAGTGCCTGTGCGCAGACCAGTGTCAGAATCGGTGTCAATGTCAATTTGCCGCCGGCCTGTTCTACCCTCCCGGCATGGGACCGCCCAAAAGCATCCAGGGCCGTTATGTCTGCTTCGTCGAATTGAGTGACATGGGCGACCGTGCGCCATGAAGCGGCAGTGCTTTGTGCGGTCAGGTGCCGCACCGTTTCCAGCGACGTCGTTTCGATATCGCCCCAACGGCTGAAATCGGGCAGCGGCGGATCGGTTGCCGGACCAACGGCCGCCGGTGCGGAAGATAAGATGATCTGTTTGGCCCTCTGTTTGATGTCCTTGTCCGTGATGCGGCCTCCGGGGCCGCTTCCCGCGACCGTCGTGATATCAATGCCCAGTTCACGCGCCATGCGCCGGATGGACGGCGAGGCAGGGACGGGTCGTCGCATGGTAGAGGATTCAACAGCGGGTTGCCGAGCGGGTTCGAGGTCTGCCGGGGCCGATGCGCCGGTCGCCGGCCCGAAGGCCTCCTGCGGCTCCGTTCGCTCTTGAGGCAATTCTTCGGGCGTGGGTTCCGTTGCGACTGCATCTGCCGACGGTTGATCGGAGACCTGCGCGGTCTCAACCGTGGCGATGACTTCGCCCACTTTCAGTTCGGATCCCTCTTGGGCCAATACGTCCACGACCTTTCCCGCGATGGGGGAGGGGATTTCGACGACCGCCTTGTCGGTTTCCAGTTCGATCACCGGATCTTCCACCGAAATGATCTCTCCGGTTTTGATGTGCACGGCAACGACTTTTCCCGCTTCAACATTTTCTCCGATGTCTGGAACTTTGATGGCCTCGATCATCTCTTCTCCTTTGGTTTTCTTCGACGCCACTGGATGAGGGCATTGTCTGCGCACGTCGCCTCCGGGCTGGTCATCTCAGTACCTTATCAACGGGGGATGCTTGCCCCCTCCGATGTTCGCCGAGGTGAAAGGCTGTATTGGCTTTAATTGTTGAGCAATACATAAAATTTTCGTTCATCATTATCCGTGCTAGGCGGCGACACGGTCTCCCTCCATTGATAAGGTACTGAGATGACGAATCCCTGCGGCTCAATGTGCGCAGACAATGTTCTCATCCAGCGGCTTGTGCCAATTAAACGGCCTTTCTCTCCAAATAGTTTGGAGAAGATTTTTATTCTTGAACAGATAAAGCACTCGGGCGCTCCGGGTCGATATCGAGCCGCCGGCGTGCTTTTTTTACGGTTGCCATGGGAACTTTCTTCTGCCGGGCCAGGGAGCTGATTGC